>CAJQOA010000060.1 GCA_905479815.1 uncultured Psychroserpens sp. | reverse complement strand
CGACCACTCTGCCAACTCTCCAAAGTGTCTCATTGAGTTTCCCCAATTGCGAGTGCAAATATAGAACCCTTTTTTATTTCTTTCAAATAAAAATTGACTTTTTTAAACTATTTAATGCAACCATTGAATTATTTTATAGTTCAAAATAAAATTTTGGGTCTTCAAAGCTTATTTTTGCAGAAATATTAAAACATAAATGAGTACAATAAACCAATTGAAATGGCGGTATGCGACTAAGAAGTTTGATGCTTCAAAAGTGCTTTCCGAAGAAAAATTAAATATACTTAAACAAGCTTTTAATCTTACAGCAACGTCTTTTGGATTGCAGACTATAAGTCTTTTGATTATAAAAAATAAAGATATTAGAGAAGAATTAGTACCGCATTCTTATAATCAAAGGCAAGTTGTAGACGCTTCGCATTTACTTGTTATTTGTATTCAGGATAATATTACTACTGATGATGTCGATACACATTTTGATAATGTTAGAGATATTAGGGAGACGCCTGAAACAATTTTAGAACCTTTTAAAAAGGATTTAAAATTAATGATGAAAGGTAAAACCATAAAAGAACGTCAAGATTGGTCTATAAAACAGGCCTATATAGCTTTAGGTAATTTGATGACTGTTTGTGCTATTGAACATATTGACTCATGCCCTATGGAAGGATTTAATCCGCAAGCTTTTGATGAGGCTTTAAAACTTCAAGATAAAAATCTTAAGTCTGTATTGTTACTACCCGTTGGGTTTAGAGCTCAAGATGATATGTTTTCTAGTTTTAAGAAGGTTAGAAAACAACTTAACGACGCCGTTATCGAAATGTAAGTAAAACCTTTTAATGTGTTTTTGATTTCATTATATTTGTTTCAAGCGTAATTGAGAATTTTTCACATTTATTTAATTTTTATTATGAAAAAGATACTATTCATTTTTGCATTAGCATTTACATTGCAATTGTCTGCCCAAGACAAAGCGAATTGGATCACTGATAACAGTGTTGCACAAAAACAATCTGAGGCTCAAAACAAACCTATTTTAGTTTTTGTTACTAATAATCAAAAAACTCAAGCTTCTGAGATTTTAAATAAAGAATTCTTTTCTTCAGAAGCGTTTAAAAATATGACCTCTAAAGTTGTGCTTTTAAAATTAGACATATCTGATAGCCAATTATATAATGTTCGTTTAGGGGTTCATTATCTTAATAAGCGTTCTGCTACTGGCTTGGCTTTAGTGAATAAATTTAGCAATAGGATTGGAGAGCCCTTAATTGAAATTAATACTAAAAACATTGAGACCTTCGTTTCATTTGTAAACTCAAAACTATAAATTATACATGCCTGGATTTGAATTATTTGGCGATCAAGAGCGAAAAGAAGTTAATGATGTTTTAGACAATGGTGTTTTAATGCGCTATGGTTTTGATGGCATGCGTAACGGTCATTGGAAAGCTAAAGCGTTAGAATTAGAACTAACCAAAACGTTTAATACAAATCACGTACAATTAGTGTCTAGTGGTACAGCAGCAGTTTCTGTAGCATTAGCATCAGCAGGTGTTGGAGCAGGAGACGAAGTCATTATGCCAACGTTTACATTTGTGGCGAGTTTTGAAGCTATTATGATGTTAGGCGCTATTCCGGTTTTGGTTGATATTGATGATACTCTAACATTAGATCCAAAAGCTGTTGAGGCAGCTATTACAGACAAAACTAAAGCGGTCATGATTGTTCAAATGTGTGGTAGTATGGGGGATTTAGATGCACTCCAAAGTATATGTACTAAGCACAATCTTTTATTTGTGGAAGATGCTTGTCAAGCAATTGGAGGTACTTATAAAGGAAAACCGTTAGGGAGTATTGGAGATTTAGGTTGTTTTTCATTCGATTTTGTTAAAACCATTACTTGTGGAGAAGGAGGAGCGGTTATCACAAATAATGCAGATTATTATACCAATGCAGATCATTATAGTGATCATGGACATGACCACGTCGGACATGATAGAGGAGCAGAAACTCATCCGTTTTTAGGCTATAATTTTAGAATTTCAGAATTACATGCAGCTGTTGGATTAGCTCAAGTTAAACGTTTACCAGAGTTTATTGCTATTCAAAAAAAGAATTATACGATACTTCGTGATGCTCTTGCAACACTGCCAGAAGTAACATTTAGACGTGTTCCAGATGGAGGAGAAGAAAGCTATGCGTTTTTAAATTTCTTTCTGCCAGATTTAGATATTGCTAGAAAAGTTATTGAAAATTTTAAAGAAAACGGTGTTGATGTAAGTTGGAATTATTTTGACAACAATTGGCATTATATTAGAGAGTGGCACCATCTTAAAGATGCAAAATCATTATTTCCATTATCTTCGGAAGTAAGACAAGCTCTAGAAAATATTAAGAACACAAAATTTGACCAGTCTGATCATTTTATTGGTAGAAATATCTCATGTCTGATTAAACTGTCATGGACAGAAGAAGAAATGAAAACAAGAGCTTCTAAAATGGTAGAATCTATTAAAGCTTCACTTTAATAAGTAACGTACTCAACAATTTCTAACCCGTAACCAATCATACCAACTCGCTTAGTTTGCTGAGTATTTGTGATTAGTTTCAGTTTGTTAATATTTAAATCATGTAGTATTTGAGCACCAATACCAAAATCTTTAGAGTCCATTCCAATTGTTGGAGCCTTTGTAACGACACCCTCAACTTGATTGTCTTTTAGGATATTAAGACGTTTTAGTAAGTTCATAGATTGCCCTTGCTGATTTATAAAAATGATAGCACCTTTTCCTTCGCTATCAACAACCTTAAACATATCATCTAGCTTTTCATCTACATTATTAGTAAGCGTACCTAAAATATCGTTATTTACCAATGTGGCATTGATGCGAGTTAATACATGCTCGTCTTTAGACCAAGACCCTTTCGTTAATGCAATATGAATTTGATTATTAGTTGTTTGTTGATAGGCACGCAATCTAAATTGACCAAATCGTGTTTCGATATTAAAATCTTCTTTCTTTTCAATTAAAGAGTCGTGTTCCATGCGATAGGCAACCAAATCTTCAATAGACACAATTTTTAAATCAAACTTTTTAGCAACCTCCATTAGTTGAGGTAGTCTTGCCATAGTTCCATCTTCATTCATGATTTCTACAATAACTCCAGCTGGTTCTAAGCCAGCAAGTCTCGCAAAGTCAATAGCAGCTTCTGTGTGGCCTGTTCGTCGTAAAACACCTCCATCTTTAGCTACCAATGGGAAAATATGTCCAGGTCTAGCCAATTCAAATGGCTTTATTTCAGGATCTATAAGAGCTTGTACAGTTCTTGATCTATCACCTGCAGATATTCCTGTAGTTACACCATTACCTTTTAAATCAACAGATACTGTAAAAGCAGTTTCCATTGGATCGGTGTTGTTACTTACCATCATATGCAGATCAAGTTCTCTACATCTACTTTCAGTTAGTGGAGCACAAATAAGACCTCTTCCATGTGTTGCCATGAAATTTATAGTCTCTGGAGTAATTTTACTTGAAGCAGCTAGAAAGTCACCTTCATTTTCTCTGTTCTCATCATCAACAACAATAATAACTTTACCCTGTTTAATATCTTGAATAGCGTCTTCAATGGTATTTAATTGTGTTTTTGATGTACGTTGCGCAGTATTGGTAGTCATTATTGTTTGTTTAGAAATGCAAAGATATGGCTTATTTTTTCTCTGCTGAAAAGTCTTCAGCGATTTTCTTCTGTCTTAAAACATAAACTACAGGATAGAGTAAAAAACTTAAAATTGTTAAGACAATATTGTTAGTGATTTTTGGATGATTTATAAATCCATATAGTTTTTTAAATGTAATAGCAGAAACAATTGAATAGACTAAGAAAATAAAACCTGTGATAGCAGATAATTCAATTGATGCAGAACTAGCAGCGGGTAATTTATTGTTTTTAAAAATAAAATGCGAACCAAATAAAACAACAGCTAAACAGAAAAATGTCAATGCATATTTAGCATAAGTTTTATAATCATCATGTTTTGAAGTGAACCCTTTTAAATCTGTTATGTTTGACTGAGTTTTAGATCGTAATTCAGATTTTGTGTTTGCACTAATCTTTAGATCTTCATTAATTTTTTTCTTTTGATAGAAGTAAAATAAAACATAGAGAGGTAGACCTAATATCATGAATATAATGACATTAGAAAGATTACTCTTACCCATTAGTTTATTTAAACTAGAATGATCTATAAAGGATTTTATAAGAGCAAATAAATAAAATATACTAACAAAGACTCCAGTTATATAGCATGCTAGGCCAATTTTTGGGAAGCCATTGTTTACTAGAATAGCAGCTGGTAATATGAATAGTAATGATATGGCGTATAAAACAAACGCTAGTTTAGAATTCTCTTCATAAGAGTATTTAAGTCTTAAAGATTCTTCATAAGTATGATCTGTTAAATTGCCTCCAAACTTTAATTCTTGTTCTGTTATGCCTCTTGTATTTAAAATAGCAACCGATGAATTTTTATAAGCAATATTATAATCATATTGTCTGTAATGCTTGACGACATCAATTAATTTATTATCGTCATAAGTCATAAGAGTATTGTATTCTTTAGAATCTACCTCTAGAAGATTAGTATCAAAAACAAGTGTTTTACTCTTAATGCCAAATAGTTTTTTAAGAGGGTTTAAAAGGCCGTCAGATTCAAATAAAGGTCTGTCTTTAGTAGCTCGTCTTGTTAGATAAATACTCAATGGTAGCATAATAGCAGTAGATAGCCATGTTGCAGCTATTGGATTTAATGAATCATCTAGTGAACTGTTTTTTGCAAAAATACCAATGAAGTGATATGTTAAAAATAGAAGAATCGCTATCACTAAAGGTAAGCCTATACCACCTTTTCTAATTAAAGCACCTAAAGGCGCTCCTACGAAAAAGAGGATAATGCATGCTAAACCTAAGACATATTTTTCATGTAGCGAAATAACATGTTTGTTTCTCCATTTAGTTTGCGCTCCAAAATTTTGCTTATTGGAGATAATTATTTGTTTCGTGCTTATAATCGTATTATTAGCGAGGTCTAATAGTTGAATTTTTGTTCTATCATTAAATAAGGTGATTATGTCACCATCAAAAATAGAGTCTTTTTTAGGGGAAATATTGTTATTTAAGGTAGAAATAGAGGTTCTGTTATATAATGTGGCTGAGAAGTTTTTTGAGGCTTCTGTTTTCTTTTTATATAAACTATCTATTGTGTAATTTAAGTCACCAACGTTTAGCATGTTGTATCGAGTATCTGAACTCTGATCATCCATATCAACATCATTGAAGCCTTCTAAATCAACATTAATTATGTATTCTTTGAAGTGACTTTTGGCGTATGGTTTCTTTTTATTTTGTTTTGGGTCTCTGTTTTGAATTTCTTCATAATAGTTACCATTGTATAAAATTAACTGTATCAAGTTTGAATTCACATTACCTTCTAGTAATCCACTTTCAGCAATAATAACAGTTCTATTTTTTGCATTTGTAGTTGCCTTTTTGTGAATGACTACATTTTTAAGAAACTCGCCATTTTCACCGCTTTTGTCTTCAACCTTAATGTTGTAGTTGCCAATTTCATTAAATTGACCTTTAGTAATTGCCAGTGCTGGTTTTACTTGCGCAATATTTTTACGAAGATTATAAACATTTTTATTGGCCCAAGGAATAACGTTATTGGAGAATATAAATGTTACTACGCCTAGCAAAACAATAAAAACACTAAGACTTTTCATAGCGCGTTGTAATGATATGCCAGTAGATTTCATTGCCGCAAACTCATAGTTCTCAGCAAATTGACCAAATACCATGATTGATACTAATAAAATGGTAAGCGGAAGTATTAAAGGAATTAAAGTAGGAGTGACATACATAAGGAGTTTTATGATCACGAAACTGTCTAAATCTTTACCTGCTAAATCTCCAATATATAACCAGACAGCCTGTAAAACAAAAATGAACATGAGTATAATAAACACGGTCAAAAAAGTTTTTAGGTAGGTCGTAAGGATATACCTATCTAGTATTTTCATTTAAAGGTTGGCTTAGCTTAATCTAGCTTGTTGATGTAATACTCTTTGTACTTATTTTTATCAAAAGTAAATAAGGTTTTTGATATGGGCTCATTTGTTTTAAAAGAATTAACAGTCAATGTTGTTTTTGTTCCATTTTTACCAACTTCAATCAATTTATATATGTGCTTCGTTTTGGCATCTACACCTAAAAAGATTTCTTTTATTTCAGAATTTGTGTCAATAGGATTCAATTTTACAAACTGAATTTTTCTACCCTTAACATCTTGAATAATATCCATTTCATACATATAACCTTCCTTGTAAAACGACATCATTTTACTAGGTGTAATAGTGTTTTCGTCTTCTGAGTTATCAGATGAAATTGTTACCTCCTCATCTTCTGGGCTAATAGTGTATAATTTTTCACTATCAAATAGTCTTGTTATTCCAAGAATATTAAGTAAATATTTATCGCCTTTCATCACGACATCACCACGAGTTTCTTGTTTAATGTTTTCGCTTACATTTTCCAAAACATATTTGAAATCTACTGAAATGTTTTCATAAGCTTGAGCCTTATTATAAACGTCATTAAGTAGTGCTTCTGCTTTTTTAGAATTTTGAGAAAATCCTATGCTGCTAATCAAAAATGCTAATACTATAATTATTTGTTTCATCGTTTTATCTTTTATTCCCTTCGGAAATGTACCGTTATAATTAATTTTCGTTCGCTAATAATGCATCAAGAGCCACAAAATCGGGAACTAAAACTTGTCGTGCTTTACTGCCTTCAAAGCCACCAACAATACCAGCAGCTTCTAATTGATCAATTAAACGTCCAGCTCTGTTGTATCCTAATTTTAGTTTACGCTGTAATAAAGAAGCAGAACCTTGTTGTGCAGTGACAATAATTTCAGCAGCTTCTCTAAACAACTTATCTCTGTCTGCTATATTATTATCAAGACTTGTGCCACTTTCTTCACCAACATACTCTGGTAATAAATAAGCTTCAGGATAGGCTTTTTGTCCGCCAATGAATTCAGTAATTCTTTCCACTTCAGGTGTGTCTACAAAAGCACATTGTATACGAGTTATCTCATTTCCGGAGGTATACAACATATCACCACGACCAATTAATTGATCAGCTCCGCCACCATCTAAAATAGTACGTGAATCAATTTTTGAAGTCACTCTAAATGCAATACGTGCTGGGAAATTAGCTTTAATAATACCTGTAATAACGTTTACAGATGGACGTTGAGTAGCGACAATTAAGTGAATCCCAATGGCACGAGCTAATTGTGCCAAACGCGCAATAGGTGTTTCTACTTCTTTACCTGCAGTCATAATTAAATCTGCAAACTCATCTACCACTAAAACAATATACGGTAAGAAGTGATGACCATCGTTTGGATTTAATTTACGTGCTTTAAATTTGGTATTGTATTCTTTGATGTTACGACATAATGCGTTTTTAAGCATTTCGTATCGGTTATCCATTTCAATACATAATGAATTTAATGTATTAATAACCTTTGTGTTATCTGTGATTATAGCTTCTTCACTATCTGGCAATTTTGCTAAGTAATGACGCTCTATTTTATTGAATAAGGTTAATTCTACTTTTTTAGGATCTACTAATACAAACTTAACTTCAGCAGGATGTTTCTTATACAGTAATGAGGTTAAAACTGCATTTAGTCCAACCGATTTACCTTGACCTGTTGCTCCAGCCATTAACATGTGAGGCATTCTAGCTAAATCGACAACAAAGGTTTCGTTACTAATTGTTTTACCAAATGCAATAGGTAATTCCATTTCAGATTTTTGAAACTTCTGAGAGGCGATTACAGATCGCATAGATACAATCGTGGAATTTTTATTTGGTACTTCTATACCAATAGTTCCTTTTCCAGGAATAGGCGCAATAATACGAATCCCTAGAGCAGATAAAGATAATGCAATATCATCTTCAAGATTTTTAATTTTTGAAATACGCACACCTGCTTCTGGCACGATTTCATATAAGGTTACAGTTGGTCCAATCGTTGCTTTAATACTTGCGATACCAATTTTGTAATTGTTTAAAGTTTCTACAATTCGATTTTTATTGTCTTCAAGTTCTTCTTGGTTGATTGTAATACCTTCAGTATCGTATTTTTTTAAGAGATCTAAAGGAGGGAATTGAAACTTGCTCAAATCTAATGTAGGGTCAAATTGCCCGAAATCTTCAACAAGTTTATTAGATAAGTTGTCGGTTTCTGAGATTTCCTCTTCAACGGTTTCTATTTCTATACTAAGATCAGTGTCCTTTTTTTTGTCTTCTTGCTTAGGACTAACTTTTAATTCTGGTTCTAGTATTTTACTTAATGTAGGTTCTGGTTTTTTGACAGTCTCTTTAGGTTTTGTGTCTTCAATTTTAAGATCAAAAGCAGATTTAATGTCTTCAGCTTCCGCTGATAAATCATTATCAACAGCAAAAGTTGAGTCTTCATCTACAGTGTTAACTTCATTTTTAAGATCTCTTTTAGCGCTTTTAAATAGTTTTATAAATGTATCTCCATTAACTCCAAAGCGTATTGCTAAATAGGTGATTAAAATAAAAAGCAGTAAGAGAATAGTTCCAATTTTACCAATATAATCTTGAAAAAAAGAATTCATCTCAAAACCAATAGTACCACCAAGTGTATCATATTTATGAGAGAAGAAACCAAAAAAGATTGAAAGCCATATTGTTATTAATGTTCCCCATATCCAATGACGACGCAATCGTGATTTATTAATATCTAGTGTAATGTATATGCCAGATAAGAAAAGTAAACCAGAAAATATAAACGATGCAACACCAAACCCTTTATTAATGAAAAAATCACTAGTCCAAGCACCTAATTTATTAAGCCAGTTTTGAGCTTTTGTATCTCTTGACGCCATTTCAGAAAGTGTGCTTTGATCTGCTTGACCAGTAAAGAAAAAAGACAGAAAAGCAACAAACATTAAAATCCCTAGTATCATCAACAAACTACCAAAAATCAATTTTTGTTGACTAGATAGTTTAAAACTCGGTTTTTTAAATTTCGGAGTAGCTTTAGCTTTGGTTTTAGTCTTAGTTTTTTTCTTTGCCATGTTCACTTTCCGTGACTACGGAAATAGTTTAAGTTTCAAATATGAGATACTTGCGCATCTCAACAAAAATACAAATAACTAACGTTAATCCTAGAGAGATGTTTTAAATTTGACGCAACCTTTTGATGATTTTTGCATCTTAGTATTAAACAGTCTTGATTATGAGAACAATTATCAACTTTATTACTGCAGTTTCGTTAATCTTTGCAATGCAATCTTGCTCAAATGATGATGATTGTACACCTGCGACTTTAGCTATTACTAGTTTAGAAAATGAGTATGGGTGTATGGACACACCATGGCAAATGCATATTGATTTATCTGAAGATTTTACTATTATCAGATCGCAAGCTGTTTTTGATGATTTAGTTACAGGAACTTGTATGCCTCAAATAGATTTTGAAGCTTTTGATTTACTCATTGGCAAAAAAGGATTGACAAATGGGTTTGATACTATTAATTATGATGGGATTGTAAAAAACTGTGATGATAATCTACTATACTTAACTGTGACATTTGTTCTCAATCCAACTACAGTAGCTCCCAATGCTACTTATCATGTATTGATGCCCAAGTTAGAGGAGAATGAGACAGTTAATGTTACTATTGTTGTTATTTAGTTGCCCTAAAAAATCTTAGGTATATAAATAACCAAAGCAGCAATAGCAGCACAAATTGCAGCAATAAAAACTGCTCCTGCTGCTATGTCCTTTATTTTGCCAATGGCTTGGTGTCTTTCAGGATGTACAAAATCTGCTATACTTTCTATTGCAGTATTCATGCCTTCTAAGCTCATTACCAGACCAATAAACGCAATCTGAAATAACCACTCCGTTTTAGAAATATCAAAGTAAAACCCAGCAATTGTAATTGCTATAGCGCAAAACACTTGAATTTTTACGCTAGCCTCTGTTCTAATTAAATAAATAGCACCTTTAAAAGCATAACCTACACTTTTGAGTCTGTTTATTAGAAACGATTCTTTTTTTGACATTATTTAATACGCTTAAATTATTATTTTAAAGCGTTAAGTGTAGCCTCAAAATTCTTTCAAAATTTATTTCAAAGCATCTAGGGCTGCTTTGTAATTTGGCTCATCTGCAATTTCTGATACTTGTTCTGTATGAATTACTTTACCTTCAGTATCTACAACGATAACACATCTAGATAGCAATGCTTCAAATGCTCCGTCTGTGAAATCTAGTCCGTAAGTTTTTCCGAAGTTACCATCTCTAAAATCTGATAAACTCTCTACATTATCTAAACCTTCTGCACCACAAAAACGAGCCATAGCAAATGGTAAATCTCTTGAGATACACAATACTTTTGTGTTTTCTAAAGTACTTGCTGCTTTATTGAATTCTCTAATAGATGTTGCACAAGTTCCTGTGTCAACACTAGGGAATACGTTTAGAACTAAATTATGTCCTGCATAATCACTTAATGATTTTGATGCTAAATCTGTTGTTGTTAATTTGAAATCTGGAGTATTTGAACCTGTTGCTGGTAATGTTCCTGATGTATGAACTGGGTTTCCACCTAATGTTACTTTAGCCATGTCTTTTTGAATTTTATGAATGTTAAAATTAAGGATTATTTGAATGTTAAAAGCAAGGTCTGTATAATATTTTGGAATAGTTTAACAGATGAAATTTGATGAGCTATAGAATTATTTTTCTCCGTGATTAATTTCTAGCTTAATAGATTCTTTTGGTACAGTTCTTATATTTTCGCCAGAGTTACACAATTCAAACATTGTTTGTTTTAATAATTCATCATTATCAACGTCTATCCAATAGGTTGCTGCTATATTTAAGTACTTATAATATCTTAACTCAAGAGCTCCATTGAAATTTTCTTTTTTAGAACCTTCTTCTGAAATAAGAGTGAATAACGTCCACGTATGATTATTATTCATTTCTAGACTAATAATACCTAGTTCTGGGTCTCCATTAAATCGCCTTGTGTCTGTTTCTTTTTGCGCTTTTAAAATCGTTGAATTATTAATTAAATTAAGTAGTAAATCAAATTTTTGTTTATTAGCGCTTAGTTCATTTACTAATCCAGTTTTTCTTTTAAAAATCATTGGTTGTTTATGCCCTCCTTCATACATAAATGAATAGTCAATAATTCTTCTTTTGTCAATATTGATTTTGTTTTCAATGGTTAATTCATTTGCAGTTTCTGGGGCTTCAGTGTTTTGTAAATAAAAGGCAACTAATTTATAAGAGTCATTTTCGTTGACATAGTGCAATTGAACAAAATAACTTGGAACAGGTGAGGGCATTTTTACTGCCAAAGGAATATAAACAGATGTTATTAATACAGAGTCTTTTGGGAAAAACTCATTATCGATTTTCCCTTTTCTGGTTTCTATAATGACATTTTCTTTTTTGTCAATTTCTAGATCTCCAATTAATGTTTTATAATTTTTTATTATTTGTTCAGCATTTGGCAACGCTTTAAAATAATCATCAGAGAAAAATTCTTTTTTAATAGTTGCGACATCTCCTTTTTGAAAATTTTCAACTATTGTGATTGAATGTTCACTTAGATCCTTTTTACAGCTTTGAAAAAGAACTAAAATTAAGACTATGAGAAGTGCGTTTTTCATGGTTGTTAAATCTAAAACGTCCCTACAACACCAATTTGATTACCACCAAATCTTAAATTCCAAGAAATGAGTTTTTTTTGCCTAGGATAATCATAAGCCTCTTCTTTGAAAAGATAGTTGTCAATACAGTCTACAACAATAATGCTTAAAGCAGTACTAAATGCAATATCAGTAATCCAATGGGCATCATCTATAACTCTAGATATAGGTGGTAATGCGCCAATTGTGTAAATGCCAATTTTTACCCAAGTATTATCAAACTGCTTAGCAATAGAATGTGCCATAGTAACTGATAATATAGTATGACCAGATGGAAACGAACGATACGTCGCTTCACCAGAAAATGGATTAAATGTATAATTATCAAAGCCAGAACCTGGACGTGCTCTTCCAACTGCAGTTTTTGTGAACGATTGTAGTAGCCCTGTAGTGATAGATGATGAAATTATGAGAACACTCGTTTTTCTAACTTTCTCATTTTTGGTTAATAAACCAAAGGTATATAAGCCAGCATTTAAAGCAAAGTAGTTTTGCGGACTCCCAAAGTACCAACCATAATCTCTTAGAATTTTTGGATAATCACCACTATTTTGTTGAGACCAATCACGAATAGGTTCATCTGCTAAACTCAATGTTGCTGTTCCAGCTACAAGCATTCCAAGCGTTGCGTAGTCTTTACCTTTCCAATGAACAGGACGTGTTAAAGAATGTGCTACACCTTTTACGGTGAATTGAGCATCATGTTTCATTAAGTCCCAAATAGATGACGAGTCTTTTACTTTCGAAGGAGTGTCTAAAGTTTGAGCAACTAAAGGTGTTGTCAAACCAAAAAGGCACATGGCTAATAAAAGAGTTGTAATTTTCAATAGGTCTATCTCAATTCTGCTCCAAGTTGTTTTTCAAAATTTGCTTGAAGCTTATTCATAATTTTATCAATCTGTTTATCAGTAAGTGTTTTGTTTTCATCTTGTATTGTAAAACTCACTGCGTAACTTTTCTTTCCCTTCGGAAGATTTTTACCTTGATATACATCAAACAGATCTACATCTTTTAGTAATTGCTTTTCGGTTTGCATTGCAATTTTATCAATATCTGAAAACGTGACGTCGTTATCTAGTAAAAGAGCAAAATCGCGACGTACTTCAGGGTATTTAGGAATGTCCTTAAATTTGATATTGTTATGTTTTGCCATTTCAATGACATTATCCCAATTGAAATCAGCATATAGAACTTCTTGTGAAATCCCAAAGTGTTTCAATACCTTTTTATTAATGATTCCAAAGTCTACCAATTTTGTTTTACCTATTGATAAACTAATACCTTCACTAAATACATCATTTTTCACTGGAGATACTTTGTGTCTTGATAATCCTAAACGCTCTAACGTACTATTTACAATACCTTTTAAGAAAAAGAAATCACTTTTTTGAATAGGTGCGTTCCAACGTAGATTAGATTTGTTTCCAGTTAAAAACATAGAAAGATGTTTGTGTTCTTCACGACCATCATTATAACTGTGATAGGTTTTTCCGAATTCATACAACTTTAAATTATCACGTTTTCTGTTGATGTTATAGCTTATAGCTTCTAATCCAGAAAACAGTAAACTTTGACGCATAACACTTAAGTCGTTACTTAAAGGGTTAAGCATTTCTACATTGTGCTCTTCTTTTAACTGATCACTTAAGTCAATATATTTTGGTGTTGTTAATGAATTCGATAAAATTTCAAAGAAACCTTGAGACGCTAATTGATTACCAATAATATTTTGAAGCTTATAATCTTCAAATTTAGAAGTGTTAGAAATAGAAGCGTTTAATTTTTCTGTAGTACCAATATTATTATAACCATATACACGCAAAATTTCTTCTATAACATCAGCTTCACGTTGAACATCATTTCGATATGCAGGAACAGTAAGTCCTAATCCTGCTTCAGTAACGTTGTTAACTTTTATATCTAAAGACGATAAAATACGTTTTATAGTTTCCTTTGGGATTTCCTCGCCAATCAATTTTGCAGCATTTTCAAAACTTAAACGTACTTGGAAGTCTTCAATTTTTTTAGGGTAGAAATCTAATAAATCACTAGATATTTCACCACCAGCAATCTCAACGATTAATAAAGCAGCTCGCTTTAAGGCATAGTCGGTAATATTAGGATCAATTCCTCTTTCAAATCTAAAAGACGCATCTGTATTTAAAGCGTGACGTTTAGCAGTTTTTCTAATACTCACTGGGTTAAAATAGGCACTCTCCAAGAAAATACTAGTTGTACCATTTGAAACTCCAGAATGCGCACCTCCAAAAACACCAGCAATACACATTGGTTTTTCAGCATCGCAAATCATAAGATCATCAGCACTTAGCTCACGCTCTACATCATCAAGCGTTGTGAATTTTGTACCTCCTGGTAACGTTTTTACAATAACTTTATTTCCAGAGATTTTTGCTGCATCAAAGGCATGTAATGGTTGACCTAATTCATGTAATACATAATTAGTAACATCAACAATATTATTTTTAGGTGCTAAGCCAATAGATTTTAATCTGTTTTGCAACCAAGTTGGAGAGTCTTCAACTTTAAGACCAGTAATCGTTACACCGCAATATCGAGGTGCTAAATCATAATCTTCAACATCAATACCAACTTTGAGGGTTCTACTATCTACATGAAATGAACTAACAGAAGGTGTAATCAATTCTGTATTAATATCATCTGTTTGTAGTAATCCAGCTTTTAAATCACGAGCAACGCCAAAATGACTCATGGCATCAGCTCTGTTTGGTGTTAGGCCAATTTCAAAAACCTCGTCATTTTCAATGTCAAAGATGTCTGCAGCAAGTGCACCAACTTTTAGAGTTTCTTCAAGTACCATGATGCCATCGTGAGATTTGCCAAGACCTAATTCGTCTTCAGCACAAATCATTCCGTGACTTTCTTCACCTCTAATTTTACCTTTCTTAATTTTCCAAGCTTCGCCAGTTTCGGTGTAAAGGGTTGTTCCAATTGTAGCAACAGGTACTTTTTGACCAGCAGCAACATTAGGTGCTCCGCAAACAATTTGAAGCGCTTCATCAGCACCAATATCAACTGTTGTAATTTTTAGTCTATCTGCATTTGGGTGCTGTATGCAAGTTAAAACTTCACCTACTACAATACCTTCTAAACCTCCTTTTACAGATTGATAGCTTTCTATGCCTTCAATTTCTAAACCCAAGTCGGTTAATAATTCTCCTGTTTGTTCGGCAGGCCAATCAGTTTTTAAAAATTGTTTTAACCAGTTATATGATATTTTCATTGTCTTAATTTGTCAATTGCCAAAGATAATAATACTAATAGTTTCGAGGTCTTTTTTTGTTAAAAAATAGATGGTCTCTTCTTTTTTTTCTTCAGAAATTTTAAAAATCTAAAATAGCTCGTGATATTGAGCACATCTTTAGGCATTATTTGTAAGAAGTTTATCTTTGTTGAGACTATACGTTATTAACTAGAAAACCCATTATGCGAAAATTACTCGTTTTACCAGTGTTATTTTTAATATTTGCCTGTAATCTTAACCGCCCAGAAGCATTGATGGAAGGTGTTTGGAGAGCAGAATTACAGATTACCGATACAGAAGTACTTCCTTTTACTTTTGAAGTAACATCTCGTGATGCACTTAAGATTTTTAATGCAGATGAGGTGATTATGGTGACAGATATTGCATATTCAAATGATACGATTGTTATAAAAACACCAGTATTTGATGGATATATAGAAGCAGTTATTAAAAATAGAACTCTAAATGGAAAGTTTATAAAAGAAGGTTTAGATCGCGTGGTTCCTTTTACTGCGGAAATGGGAAAGAAAACTCGTTTTGATGTTACTATTGAAAACCCGTCACAAAATGTTTCGGGGAATTGGGAGACTGTATTTAGCCCAAATTCCGAAGACGATAAATACATTGCTAAAGGGGTTTTTGAACAGAAAGGAGATAAAGTAACTGGGACATTTCTAACTACAACTGGTGATTATCGCTATTTAGAAGGGGTTATGGATGGTGACACAATGAAATTGTCAACTTTTGATGGAGCGCATGCTTTTTTGTTTACTGCTAAAGTGAATGATAGTACAATGAACGGAACGTTTTACTCAGGAAACCATTGGGAAGAGCCATTTATTGCAAAACGAAATGACCATTATGAATTACCGAGTGCAAATGAACTCACGTTTTTAAATGAAGGTTATGATGCTTTAGAATTTACATTTCCTGATAGTGAGGGTAATCAAATCTCTTTAAATGATAATAGATTTAAAAATAAGGTTGTTGTTGTTCAAATCATGGGGACATGGTGTCCAAACTGCTTGGATGAAAGTAAATATTATTCAGAATTTTACAATAGTAATGCTGAAAAGGATATCGAATTTGTTGCTTTAGCATTTGAGTATGCAAAAACAGAAGAGAAAGCATTTAAGAGTATCAAAAGATTAAAAGATAATATTGGTATCCAATATCCAATACTTTTAGCGCAGTATGGTACATCTAGTAAATCTAGAGCTCAAGAAAAATTACCAATGTTAAATCATGTATTATCTTACCCAACCTCAATATTTATTGATAAAAAAGGAAAGGTAAGAAAGATTCATACTGGGTTTAACGGTCCAGCTACTGGTGATAAATTTAGAGAGTTTAAAACTGAGTTTACTGGGTTTGTTCAAGAGTTGTTAGAGGAGTAGTAATGTAGATACTATATCTAATTAACAATTGCTAAGGGACTACAATTCCTCAATTATTTTGTTGATTAATTCAGAAGTTGATTCATAAGAGATGCCTTCTTCCTTTGCGTAATCAATTGCTTCTTTTGCTTTTTTTAATGCAGCATTATAGTTTCCTGTTTTGTATAATAGAGCAGCATGAGTATCAATATTGTAGTAATTAGGTTCTAATTCTATTGAGCGCTTTACAATTTTTATAGCTTTTAGTAATGATTTTATGTCTTCATGGCTTTTGTATGTATGCCAAGCTAAAGAGTTTAATCTTTGAGAACTGTTCCATAATTCATCTACAGTGTCATCGCTAAATTCATCGTAATTACCATGATTGTCTTCTGCACTATAAAAATCTGAGTTGGTGTCGTTAGAAACGTTGGTTTCTGATGAAGTACCCATGTGTTTCTCAATAAGTGTTTTCATCTCTTCTTTGCTCATGGCTCCTTCAATTTGTTCAAGGTTAGTGCTATTTTTTATAAATAAATATGTTGGAATAGATGAGATTTCTAAAGCGTCATCTATTTTGTTTTTATCAACGTCAATTTTGTAAAAATCAACCTTTCCGTTGTATTCTTCTTCTAGTTGTTTAATGATAGGGTCCATGCGTTTGCAAGGGCCGCACCAAGTTGCGTAAAAGTCTAAAACAATTAAGCGATCGTTATCGATTAAAATTTTTGCTTCAGCATTGTCATCGGTAATTTCGGTTTGCGAGAAGCCAAGTGTGCTAATCGAAAAAATAAGTAATAGTGTTAGAATGTTTTTCATGAATAAGAATTTAAATGCAAATGTTGGTTTTGTATTTCATGTTTTCAATACCCGATTATAGGTATATTTTTTAAAAACAGTCAAAATTTTAGATGAAGCACATTTTTATTCTTTTAATAGCCTGTTTGTTTTGCGTTTGAGTCGATTCAACATATTTAAGCTCAATACATCGCTACATTGAAAACAAATTAGAATTACGAATAAGACTTTCGTTTTCATAATTTATCCATGTATTGATCCTGATTTTCCATAGCTTTTTATAACCTCTCCTTCAAATTCTACGAGTTCTTGCCATCTCTTATCAACGTCAATATCTTTACCATACTTTCTAGCAAATCCAATAAATGTAGTATAGTGTCCAGCTTCGCTTACCATTAAGTCATAGTAAAATTTAGATAATTCTTCATCTTTTATACGCTGCGATAGTAGTTTGAAGCGTTCACAACTTCGTGCCTCTATCATTGCAGAGAATAATAAGCGATCAACCATACTCTGTAAATGACTTCCGCCTTTATTCATAAATTTATATAGCTCATTAACATAGCTGTCTTTTCGCTCTCTACCTAAAGTGTAACCTCGTTTTTTGATAATCTCGTGTACCATTTGAAAATGTTCCAATTCCTCTTTAGCGAGCTCTAGTAAGTCGGTTACTAAATCTGGGTATTGCGAATTGTGTGTGATAATAGTGATGGCATTTGTACATGCTTTTTGTTCACACCAAGCATGGTCTGTTAGAATTTCTTCAATATTATCTTCTGCAAGTTTTGCCCATCGTGGATCGGTTTCTAATTTGAGGTGAAGCATACTCATGAGTCTGTTTTTTTTTTGATAAAGATAATTATAAAAGTGATTCTAATTGTTTAAAAACCTGCTGAGCACTTCTTACGGCGCCTTCCATTTTACCAGAAGCATAAGTACTTGTTTCTGTTCCAGCGATAAATAAAGTGTTGTTTAAAAAGGAGGTTTGAAATATGGAGTGTCCGTTATTTTGTTGAGGCATTAAAAAGTGATCATAAGTTGATGTTGTAAAGCGCTCATCTTGCCATACTAATTCTTGGTATGACAAGAAGGTTCTTGCTTGATTGCCATAATATTGTTCTAATTGTTTAAGAGCAAATTCTTGTCTTTCTTCTCTCGTATGATTGTAAAAGTCTTTATTCATAAAACCTGCTAAAGCGTGCAAGTTGTTATCCGCATCAGAATGATCGTAAAACTCATGAAGGGCGCTCACATTGCTATATATCGTGCCACTAGTGCGTTCGCCTTTCCAGAAAGGAGTTTTAAAAGTGAATCCAACTTTTATAGAATCATGCATCCAAGTATGGGTATTCTGCATTACTTCTTTTGTTTTAGAGTCTAATTGAGGTTTAACCTTTATAGTTTTTTCGAATAGGTAAGGAGGTAAGGTTGATACGATATGTTTACATTTAAACTCATGATTTTCAGATGTTGCTAAAATAAAATCATCTTGCTTATTTATGTTAGTGATGTTGCAATTAGTAGTGATTTGATTTGATTCTAATGCTTCTGAAAGTGATGTTATGATTGTTTGTGTGCCATTTTTTATGCGATAACTTGACTGATTACTTTGTGGTAAATTAACCAGCTGTGGTGGATTTGATTTACTAGGTTCGTAAATGGCAGTTGTGCCATAATGTTGATCAAAAACATCAAGACCTAGAGCTTTTAATAACTTTAGAAGTTCACTGTGTTCATTGACTAGCCAAGTCGCGCCAAGTTCTATTGGTGCTTGACTTGTGTTTTGTTTGGTGTAAATACGTCCACCAATACGATCTCTTGCTTCTACTAGTGTTACAGAAACATCAAGTTGTTTTAAATAGTATGCTAGTGTGAGTCCTGTTAGGCCAGCTCCAATAATTAACACGTCTGTGGTTTTCTTTTGCATATACGATTAGTAGATCTTTTTAACGAAGATAGTTATATAAGTCCTATTGGTTATATGTTAATTAACATTAACACATTAGACTTTAACATGTTTGTAACATAGCTACTTGAATTTTGTTTCTACCTTAAAATCACAATTTAACTAATACAATCAAATCATGAAAAAAAAGACAATTACGACATTGTTTTTGTGCTTAATGCTATCAATTAGCTTTAGTGCAATTGCACAATTAAACGCACCGCGAGCCAGTCAACAAGCTACAGTATCACAGAGGGTTGGCGTATCTGATGTTTCAATTACTTACTCAAGGCCAAGCGTAAATGATCGCGAAATATGGGGAAAGCTTGTGCCATATGGTATGAATAATCTAGGTTTCGGAACTTCTACTGCTGCACCATGGAGGGCAGGAGCGAATGAGAATACTACAATTACATTTTCTCACGATGCTAAGCTTGAAGGGCAATCAATTAAAGCTGGAACTTACGGTTTACATTTTGAAGTTAAAGCAGATAATGCCTCAACTTTGATTTTATCCAAAGATGTTGATGCTTGGGGAAGTTATTTTTATGATAAAAGTAATGATGCTTTACGAGTGGATATAAAAACAACAAGTGTTCCTCATCATGAATTATTAACCTATGCTTTTAATGACGTTCAAGCAAATTCTACTACCGCAACATTAGCTTGGGAGGAAAAAGCATTTCCATTTACGGTCTCTTTTGAAGTGACTAAAATCGTTCTAGATGATTTTAGAACAAAAGCAAAAGGACAAGTTGGTTTTCAAAGACAAAACTGGGAGCAAGCAGCTAGTTTTGCTCTTAATAATGGAGGTGATTTAAATGAGGCTTTGAGTTGGATAGATAGTGCTATAGCTGGTCAATTTTTTAGCCAAAAAACATTTAATAATTTACAGATTAAAGCACAAATCTTGAATAAACTTGAAAAGGAAGAAGAGGCTGCTGCTGTTATGGATGAAGCGCTGCCAATGGCTACTGTTTTACAAGTGCATCAATATGGTAGAACTTTGATTGCCAATAAAAAAATAGATAAGGCGCTTGAAGTGTTATCTATGAATGCTGAAAAGAACAAAGGTGTTTGGCCAACGCATTATGGGCTAGCTAGAGGGTATTCTGCAAAAGGAGACTTTAAAACAGCTATAAAGCATATGAGAAAAGCACTGGTTAATGCGCCAAATGAAGCAAGTAAAGGTAGAGTTCAAGCTAATATAGATAAGCTAGAAAAAAGTGAAGACATCAATTAAATCAAAAAGAGCTTAGTAAGCTGTAAAGATTCATCAATCAAATTCAATCAATTGAAAGCTCAATATATTTATATTGGGCTTTTTTTTGTTCAAATCATGAAATGTAATTCCAAATATTCTTGTATTTACCCATTTCTCGGTAGGTATTTAAAATCGTCTTGTGTTCCGGTTGAGCTAAAGATGGGTCGCTACTTAATATGTTTTTTGCGTAAAAACGAGCGCTCTGTAGAATATCTTTGTCTTTTATAACATCTGCGATTTTTAGATTTAAAACACCGCTTTGTTGCGTTCCCATGATGTCTCCAGGTCCTCTAAGACGTAAATCGACTTCAGCAATTTCAAAGCCATCACTGGTTTTTGTCATGGTTTCTAATCTTACTTTGCTGTCTTGACTTAATTTAAAGCTCGTCATCAAGATGCAGAAACTTTGTTCAGCACCACGACCAACACGCCCTCTTAATTGGTGTAATTGCGATAAGCCAAAACGTTCAGCACTTTCTATAATCATTACAGATGCGTTTGGAACATTAACACCAACTTCAATTACTGTTGTTGCGACCATAATTTGAGTTTCGCCTTTTACGAAACGTTGCATTTCGAAGTCTTTATCTATAGGTTTCATCTTTCCATGTACTATAGATATCTGGTATTTTGGCTGCGGAAATTCTCTAACTACACTTTCATAACCGTCCATTAAATCCTTATAATCCATATGTTCACTTTCTTGAATCAACGGATAAACGATGTAAATTTGTCTGCCTTTTTCAATTTCATCACGCATAAATCGCATCACTTTTAGTCGATTTGAATCGTAACGATGTACTGTTTTTATGGCTTGTCTTCCTGGTGGTAATTCATCGATAACTGAGATGTCTAAATCACCATAAACTGACATCGCTAAAGTACGCGGAATTGGTGTCGCAGTCATCACCAAAACATGAGGTGGAATTATTTTATTATCATTCTCATTTGGTAGAGTAGAGGAAGGGCCTTTTTTCCATAATTTTGAACGTTGTGCAACTCCAAATCTATGTTGTTCATCAATAATTGCTAGCCCTAAATTTTTGAATTTAACCTTGTCTTCGAGTAATGCATGTGTGCCAATTAAGATCTGTAATTCTCCATTTTCTAGTTTTTCGTGAATATCTCTTCGTTGTGAAG
>CAJQOA010000059.1 GCA_905479815.1 uncultured Psychroserpens sp. | reverse complement strand
ACTTTAAAACGACAGATTAAATTACGATTCTGTCAATTGTGTTTAGTTTTTCAAATTAACGAAATATATTTAGAAAAATTTTAACACACACATTAAATCGTCAAATTGTTAATAGAAAATATCGTGCCAAGATTAAAATTGCTGTCCAATAATGAAGTGAATTTCTTGACCGTTCTTTTGAGTTTCTCCCGGTAGAGCATCAAATCCATAACCAAAATCAATACCTAATAAACCAAATGCTGGCATAAAAATTCTAAGACCAACACCTGCAGATCGATTAAGATTAAAAGGATTATAATCTCTAAAGTTATCAAATGAAGCACCTGCTTCTATAAAAGTCAAACCATAAATTTTTGCTTGAGCCCCTAGAGTAATTGGATAACGTAACTCCATTGAGAATTTATTGTAAATCGTACCACCATCTTGAGAAGATAATGATTGATTTGGATATCCACGTAGTTGAATAACTTCTCTACCATCTAATGCAAAGTTACCTAAGCCATCACCTCCTAAGAAGAAACGTTCAAAAGGTACAACACCTCTATCTTGATTGTAAGCACCAAGGAAACCAAATTCTAAACCAGATTTAATAACTAGTTTATCCCAAATTCTAGTGTACCAATCACCTTTAAATTTTACTTTATAAAATTCTAACCAGTTAAAACGTTCTTGATCAATTTGTCCAATTCTGGTTAAATCATCAGCATTTGTAGGGTCAAGTGCATCACGTTCGTTTTTTAGAGCTTCATAATCAACATCGTTAAATAATGAGTATGGTAAAGATAATTTACCTGTAAGAGAAAAACTAGATCCTCCTGTAGGATAAATTGGATCTACAGATAAGTTGTTTCTAGACAGTCCAATGGTATACGATAGATTGTTAGAGTACCCATCTCCAAATGTGAATAGACCTGTATTATAGTTTTTTAAATTGTAATGTTGAAATGATACTGCTTGAGATAATGTAAAGTAATCATCTGGCACTTTTAAACGTTTAGCAATACCAACAGAAACACCTGTTATATTAAATCGTCTATCCTTATCTGCATCTCTAGTTACAGGATTAAACAAAAATTGTTTAGTATGCGAAATAGAGGTTGATAATTGCACTGGACGTTTTCCTCCTAACCAAGGTTCAGAAAATGAGAAGCTATACGTTTGAAAAAAACGAGATGCTTGTAGACGTAAAGCTAAACTTTGACCATCTCCAGATGGTATTGGTTTGTATGCTTCTTTATTAAAAATATCTTTTATGGCAAAGTTATTAAATGATAATCCTAAAGTTCCAATGAAACCTCCACCACCATAACCACCTTGTAATTCTATTTGGCTTGATCCACGCTCTACAACTTCATAATCAATATCAACAGTACCGTCTTGAGTATTGAAGTTTTTCATATTAGGCGTTAACTGCTGTGCATCAAAGAATCCTAATTGTCCAAGTTCTCTAATAGTTCTAATGACATCACTTTTACGGTAAAGTGTTCCTGGTTTTGTTCTTAATTCTCTATAAACAACATGATCATTTGTTTTATCATTCCCACTTACAGATACATTATTGAAGTATGCTGGTTTTCCTTCGGAAATTCTAATCTCCATGTCAATTACATTACCATCAGCACTAGTTTCTACTGGATTAATAGTAGAAAATAAATAACCGTTATCCTGATAAAGGTTAGTAATATCTACAGCGTCAGGTTTTGAGTCATCAGCTATACGCTTACGTAATTCAACACCATTATAAGTACTCCCTTCTTGTATTTTTAAAACAGATTGTAGTTGTTGATCAGTAAAGACAGCATTACCCACAAACTTAATTTTACCAAACTTGTATTGTTCACCTTCTTCAACATTAACAAATAGGCTTATTGTTTTATCATCTCTGTATACAATAGAATCTCCAAGAACTCTTGCGTCACGATAACCATTTTCTTTATAAGTATCTATAAGACTTACTAAATCATCTTTGTAATCGTCTTTAATGTATTTTGAGCGTTTTAGAAGACGTATTGGGTTTTTCTGCTTCGTATTCTTCATAGATTTTCTGAGTTTTTTATCAGAAATCTTATCATTACCAATGAAATTAATTTTATCAATTTTCACCTTTTGACCTCTATCGATAAAAACGAGCATATCTACTCTTGCTTTTTCAATAGAATCATTAGCTATTTCTTTGGTGGTTACTGTTGTTTTAGCATTTAAAAAACCTTGTTTTTTATATTTATTAGAAATATAATTACGTGTAGTCGTTACTAGGTTTTCTGTTACTTTAGATCCTTTTGAGAGATTGTTTTCGGTTATGATACCATCAATCTTACCTTTTTTAATACCTTTAACTGTGACCTCATTTAATTCTGGTAAGTCAACAAGGTTGATTTCTAAGTATGCTTTATCACCATCTGTTTTTGCTAAATAAACATCAATACTACTAAATAGGTTAGAGTCCCATAGTTTTTTTATGGCGTTACTAATTTGTTCTCCAGGAATGACGATCTCTTCTCCAATTTTTAATCTTGAGAAAGAAATAACCGTAGATGGGTTGAAATTTGTATTACCAGTAACCTGGACATCTTCTAAGATGTATTTTTTGCCTTGATTAAAGTCTGACTGTTGCGCAGTTGCTACAATAGATGTAATAAAAATAAATACTGTAAGTAATGACTTAATATATGTTTTCAAAAGTAAGTTGTTAGCTAAGTTGTTCACTTGTTTTTCCAAATCGTCGTTCTCTATTTTGATAATTAATCAAAGCTTCATAAAGGTCCTTCTTCTTAAAATCAGGCCAAAGAATGTCTGTAAAATATAATTCAGCATAAGCAATTTGCCATAGCAAAAAGTTACTTATCCTTTGTTCACCACTGGTTCGAATTAACAAATCAACATCTGGTAAATTTTGCGTGTAAAGATGCTTATTAATAATTGATTCGTCAATACTTTCAACAGAAATTATATTATTTTTAACTTTATGTGTTAATTCTTTGATAACGTTAACAATTTCCTCCCTAGAACCGTAGCTAAGCGCTAAAGTCAAGGTCATATGTTTGTTGTCTTTCGTTTTTTCTATAACCTCTAACAGTTCTTTGTGTGCTTTTTTTGGTAAATCATTAAGATTTCCAATAGCAGACAATTTGATGTTATTTTTTTGAAGTGTTTTAATTTCTTTCTTTAATGATTTGACTAAAAGCTTCATGAGTGTTTGAACTTCTAGTTTTGGACGTTTCCAGTTTTCTGTAGAAAAAGCATAAAGCGTTAAGTTCTTAATACCAATTTCTGCACTAGCTTCAACGACATCTCTTACAGATTTTGTTCCGCTTTCATGACCAATAACTCTAAGTAGACCTTGTTGTTTCGCCCAACGACCATTGCCATCCATAATAATGGCGACATGGAGAGGTAGTTTGTCAAGTTGTATTTGGTCTTTCAAATCCATTTAAAAATTGCAATAACATGGTCGTTGACCAAATGTATAAGTTAATGTGAAACCAGTAAATACATACCAATCATTACTGTTTATATTTCCAAAAGATAAGGATTCTAATCCTACATCATCAGGTACACTTCCATCTAATTCATCTGAGAATGTATAACGTGCTCCAACTTCAAATCCTAAAATTAGATGATTTGTAATATTAGATTTCACACCTAAAACCATAGGGATTCCAAAAGCCCAGCTGTCTGTGCCTTCAGCAGTATATTGTCCTGCAGAATCAAAATAATAATTAGAATGCTTAGCAGTAGAGATTCCAGAATATAAATAAGGAACAGCTTTAATGCCACTTGTATGTAAATCAAAATCCCAAAACGTATATTCCATTCCTGCGGAAATTTCTAATAAATTACTATCAAAAGTATAATTTCGTGCTTTTCTTCTGGGATCGTCAGACTTGCTGTCATCACCTTCTAAGTCTGAGTAGATTAAGGATACTCTCCAAGAATGTCTTGGGCTTCTGTTCCATTTTAAAATCACACCTAGTGCTGGTGCATTTGGCGCTATGTATGTTGTAGAGCCAATGTCACCAATAAAATTACTTCCTCCTCCAAACACACCAACCTCATAGATTTGTGAGTGGCTTGTCTGTGAAAAAAATAGACCCAATAAAAATAAGATTAAATACCTCATAAATTTTTAAAAGTTTGCAAATATAATAATTCTGAATTGCCTTTGGTAATTTGTGGCAAATAGTCTTCCTAAAAACAGAATATATAAGGATTTATTGCTTACTTCTTAATTACGTTTGTCTTCTCCCCAAAGCATTTTTTGTCTTAAGGTGTCTATAAAGCTCTCATCAAGGAGCTCTACCATTTTTATTTTAAAGCTTGCTTTTTTGATTGTTATTACTGTGGCGTTAGATAGGGTTACAATTCTAGAATCTAAAGACATTAAATGTTGATCTTCACGACCATCTACTTTTAATTGTATTATTGTGTCGTCTGGAATTACTAATGGTCTTGCGTTTAAATTATGAGGCGCAATAGGTGTTAAAACAAAACTAGTAGCGTCTGGTGTAATTACTGGTCCACCACAACTTAAAGAGTATCCTGTAGACCCAGTAGGTGTAGAGACTATAAGTCCGTCAGCCCAATAGGATGTCAAATATTCATCATTGAGATGCGTTTCTACAGTGATCATTGAGGTTGTATTCTTTCTACTTACCGCAATCTCATTAAGTGCAAAATTAGTTTCAGTTAACGCTTCATTTTTTGGATTGGTCTCAACGCTTAATAATGTGCGTTCAGATGTTTTAGAGTTGCCATTTAAAATATGTTCAATAGCAGTTTCGATCTCGTCTGTTTGAATAGTGGCTAAAAACCCTAATCGTCCTGTGTTTATTCCTACAATTGGGATTGAAAAATCTCGAACAAGTGTAATAGCTCTTAAAATGGTACCATCACCACCAACGCTAATTAAAAGATCATAGCTTTCATCTAATTTTGAAAACTTTTGTACTGCAGAACTGTTTTTAATCGCAGAATTTAACTGATTAAAAAATGTCTCTTCTATAAATACAGAGACCTTATTCTGTAATAATACGTCCATCAAAACGTTAAACTCTTCCAAAGTTTTCTCTTGATAATACAAACTATAAACAGCTACCTTCATAATTATATGTCTAAATATTTTTTGAGGTAGTCAGAACGTTCCTTCAAATTTTCAATATAAGTGTCTTCTTCATGGCCAGCGATAATGTTGTAGCTATAACGTCTAAAGGTTTGTGCTACATCATTAATACCAGAGTTACCAATTTTAATTGTGATTTGTATTAAGTCATTGTCCATTTTAGATACAAAAGCACCTAATACTTTAGCATCGTTTGATTCTACAATTTGACTGATTTCACTAAACGAATAATCCTGTATGCCTTTCTCAACAATTAAAATCCCACCAGGTTCAGCAAAAAAAGGCGTTTCATTAAATAAACCTATAATATCTCCAAGCTCATAATATCCTAGATAGTTGTTGTTCTTATCAAGAACAGGCATGATATTGCATGAGTTTTGAGCAAAGGTTTCAAGAACGTCAAGCCAATTGGTTTCTGGTCTAACAAAAAAGCCTTCTATAGAATAATTACACTCGGCAATGATTTTTTGCGACTCAAAACAATGCGCATCATTTTCAGATATACAGCCTTGATAAACACCGTCTCTTTCTACCGGAATATGAGAATACGTCAACTCATTAAATAAGAGTTGAGCATCGCTCACTTTTTCGGTAATGTTAAGCGGTTTTATATCGTTTATAATATATTCTTGTAATGGCATATTTGTGTTTAATTCTATCGCAAATTAATTAAAAATTACCACAATAAGCATCAAGTTGTTTGTATTTTTGTATCTGTAAATTATGAATGTATGACTAAGTTAAGTGTAAATATTAATAAGATTGCTACGTTAAGAAATTCTCGAGGTGGTGACACGCCAAACGTGGTGCAGTTTGCAAAAGATGTACAGCGTTTTGGAGCGCAAGGTGTTACTGTTCATCCTAGACCAGATGAGAGGCATATTCGTTATCAAGATACACGGGATTTAAAGCCTGAAGTATATACAGAGTTTAATGTAGAAGGGAATCCTATACAATCATTTATGGATTTGGTGTTAGAGGTGAAGCCAACGCAAGTGACTTTGGTACCAGATGCTGTTGATGCCTTAACTTCCAATGCAGGTTGGGATACCATAAAGCATAACGTTTTTTTAACTGAAGTGATTTCTGAATTTAAATCCAACGGCATACGTACTTCTATATTTGTAGACCCAGTCTTAGAAATGATAGAAGGTGCTAAACTCACAGGAGCAGATCGTATTGAACTATATACCGAAAGTTTTGCGCATCAATATGGCTTAGGAAACAAAAATGCTATTGAGCCTTTTACTAAAGCAGCAGAATTATCAAACCAAATTGGTTTGGGTGTTAATGCAGGACATGATTTGTCATTAGATAATATCCAATTTTTTAAAGATAACATTCCTGGATTATTAGAGGTGTCTATTGGTCATGCTTTGATTGCCGAAAGCTTGTATTTAGGTATTGAAAATGTAGTACAGATGTATTTACAGAGGTTGAAATAATTAATTTGAAGTCTACATGAAACTACACTCAAAAATCATAGGACAAGGTCAGCCTTTTATTATCCTCCACGGATTTCTAGGCATGAGCGATAACTGGAAAACCTTAGGCAACAAATTCAGCGACGCTGGTTTTGAAATGCATCTTGTAGATCAACGAAATCATGGTAGAAGTTTCCATGACGATGACTTTAGTTATGAGGATTTAGCAGAAGACTTAAAAATTTATTGTGATGATCATGACCTAGAAGACATTATTCTATTAGGTCACTCCATGGGAGGAAAAACGGCAATGCTCTTTGCTACAGAATATCCAGAACTCGTTTCTAAATTATTGGTGGCAGATATTAGTCCGCGTTTTTACCCAATCCATCATGATGCTATTTTAGATGGGTTGTCTGCTTTAGATTTTTCCGAAGTTAAAAGTAGAGGGGAGGCAGATAAACAATTGTCAACATACGTTCAAGAGGCAGGAACACGCATGTTTTTGCTTAAAAATTTATATTGGATAGAAAAAGGGCAACTCGCGTTGCGAATTAACCTTGAAGTATTAAAAAATAATGTGTCTGAAGTTGGTGAAGCCTTACCAATCCATTCAAAATTTGAAAAGGCCACGTTGTTCTTACGAGGTGATAAAAGTGAATATGTGATGCCAACCGATGAACAACTAATCAAGCAGCACTTTCCGCTTGCGAAAATTGAAACCATAAGTGACGCAGGACATTGGTTACACGCAGAAAACCCAACAGATTTCTATGATGCTGTGATTAATTTCGTTACCTTAAAATAATAATCTATTAAACGTATTACTCATGAAATTATTAATTAGACTTTTAGTAACCGCAGGTATTGTGATGCTCTTAGCGCATTTTTTGCCTAATGTAAACGTAGCTGGTTTTGAAGCCGCTTTAATAGTAGCAGTCGTATTGGCATTGCTTAACTTTATTGTAAAACCTATTCTTGTTATTTTAACGATACCAATTACGATTATGACTCTGGGATTATTCCTTTTTGTCATCAATGCCTGCATCATTTTACTTGCAGATAAATTTATAGATGGTTTTGGTGTTAATGGGTTCTGGACTGCATTACTGTTTAGTATCTTATTATCCATCTCGCAATCTATTGCGTATTCACTTTTAAAGGAGAAGAAAAAATAGTCTGATATACAGAAGTTAAACTATTGTTGGGTTGCAAAAAATATTGTATTTTTGCAGCCCTTTTTAAGGTATAATATTAACACCCTTTTTGGGTTTATAGTACATACAATGAACATCACAAGAGAAAACATCGATGCATTAAATGCAGTTGTAACAGTAGATATCGCTAAAGAAGATTATAGCGATCAAGTAGAAAAAATATTAGCAGATTACCGCAAGACGGCAAATATACCTGGTTTTAGAAAAGGTCATGTGCCAATGACCATGGTAAAGAAGCAATATGGTAAAGCTGTATTGGTAGATGAGGTTAACAAATTGTTGCAAGATGCATTAGGTAAATATTTAACTGAAGAGAAATTGGATGTTTTAGGTAACCCGTTACCAAAGCCTCAAGATGATTTAGATTGGAGTAATGATAATTTTTCTTTTGAGTTTGAATTAGGTCTAGCTCCAAATTTTGAAGTAAAATTGAAAAGTAAAAAAGCCATCATGCATTATAATATCGTAGCCGATAAAAAAATGATTGATGACCAAATTGTACATATTAGAAAACAATACGGTAAAATAACATCTCAAACAGAAGTTACTAAAGACTCAGAAATTACTGGAGTTTTTGAAAACGAAGAGAAAGACATTAACAACTCTACAATGATTACCTTAGATAAGTTTAAAGGTAAAGCAACAGAGAAGCAATTTATTGGTGCTAAAGTTGGCGATGTTGTGACATTAAAAACAAAAAAGTTATTTAATGACGATCATGATGTGATGAACTTTTTAAAAGTATCTCATGATGATGCTCATGGTTTAGATATAGAAGTTAATTTCACAATTAGCGAAATCAATTCTAGAGAACAAGCAGATTTAGATCAAGAATTGTTTGATAAACTCTTCGGAAAAGGAACTGTAACATCAGTAACAGAATTGAAAGATAAAATCAAAGAAGATTCTGAAAAGCAATTTGCACAGCAAGGCGATCAAAAACTATTAAATGACGTTACCGAAAGTTTAGTAGAAAACACAAAGTTTGATTTACCAGCGTCATTTTTACAAAAATGGATGCAAACAGCAGGTGAGACAGAAATGGATGCAGAACAAGCTAAAGAAGAATACGAAAAGTCAGAAAAAAGCATGCGTTACCAATTAATTGAAGGTAAATTAATTGAGAAGCATGAACTACAAGTTAAGTTTGAAGATTTACAAGCACACGCTAGAGAAATGATTAAAGTGCAAATGGCACAATTTGGTCAAATGAATTCTACTGATGAAGAATTAGACGGTATTGCAGCAAGAATTTTATCTAATAAAGATGAGGTGAAGCGTTTATCAGAACAATTAATGAGCACTAAATTGTTAAATCTTTACAAAGCAGAAGCTAACTTGAAGACAAAAGAAATAACTTACGATGAATTTGTAAAAGAGTTCTACAGCTAAGTAAATACATTATAAATTAGTATATTTGAGCGTAGAACTTTATAAGTTTTACGCTTTTTTGTTTCACAATAAAATTTCAGAAAAAGATATATGGATTACGGAAAAGAATTTGAAAAATTCGCAATAAAAGACCAAGGTATCAGCAGTACATATTATAACAAGATTGTTAGTAGCATGTATCCAACAAGTATGACGCCTTATATTATAGAAGAACGTCAATTAAATATTTCTCAATTAGATGTGTTTTCGCGTTTAATGATGGATCGTATTATTTTTATGGGAACTGCAATTAATGATCAAATTGCAAATATTATCCAAGCACAATTATTGTTTTTAGAAAGTGCAGATGCAACTAAAGACATTCAAATATATATCAACTCTCCAGGAGGGAGTGTTTATGCTGGTTTAGGTATCTATGATACAATGCAATTAATTAAACCAGACGTTGCTACGATTTGTACAGGTATGGCAGCCTCAATGGGAGCTGTGCTTTTAGCAGCAGGAGAAAAAGGGAAACGTAGTGGTTTAACACATTCTCGTGTTATGATTCACCAACCTTTAGGAGGCGCACAAGGTCAAGCAAGTGATATAGAAATTACAGCACGTGAGATTTTAATTCTCAAAGAAGAATTATATAAAATTATTAGTAAGCATTCAGGTCAGGATTACGACAAAATCTATGAAGATAGTGATCGTGATTATTGGATGAAGGCAGATAAAGCTAAAGAATACGGTATGATTGACGAAGTATTGTCAAGAGGATAAAAATAGAATATACGCTTATTATTTCTT
>CAJQOA010000058.1 GCA_905479815.1 uncultured Psychroserpens sp. | reverse complement strand
ACCAACAACCATAACTATAAAATCACCATCTTTCCAAACCACTTTGTTTCCAACAGGTGGCTTTAATAAATGACGATTTTCTTCAATCCAAGCTTTAAAATTTATTGGCGGAAATAATTTACTCATAGTGTTGTATTTTTGACGTTACCCTAAAAAGGTCAGGCTTTTCACTATATCTTTTTTTGCCATATATGACAGCAAAAAAAGGATGTCGTTGCAATCCTTAACGCAAATTCATCAATCCAATAAAATTAGTAATAATAAATGGATTTTTTTTGGCTTATAAAGACTTTGTTCTTCCGCCATCAACTGGAAGATTGATCCCATTAATATATCCAGCACGTTCACTTGCTAAAAAGGTAATAGCATCTGCTAACTCTTCTGGCTTTGCAAAACGCTTTGCAGGTACTGCGTTTTTCATAGCATTTGCAGATTCTTCTTCTGTGTTTCCAGATTTAGCCGATTTGTTTTTAATGATTTGAGTTAAGCGATCGGTTCCTGTTGCTCCAGGAAGAACGTTATTTACCGTAATTCCAAATTGTCCTAATTCATTAGCTAATGTTTTACTCCAATTAGCTACAGCACCTCTAATGGTGTTACTTACACCTAATCCATCTAAAGGTTGTTTAACAGACGTTGAAATCACATTAATTATACGACCAAAGCTTTCACTTTTCATAAACGGAACAGTCGCTTGTGCTAAGACGTGGTTACATTTTAAATGCTGTGTAAATGCATTTTCAAACTCATCTACATCTGCAGAAAAAACAGGTCCACCTTTTGGTCCTCCCGTATTATTTACTAAAATATGAAAACCATGATTTTCTTTTACATAAGCTTCTACTTTTGCTTTCAATTCCGTAGGGTTTGAAAAATCTGCAACGATGTAATCATGGTTTCTATGTTGAGGTAATTCTGCTAAAGTCGTTTTTAACTTGTCTTCATTTCTTGCGATTAAGGTAATTATTGCACCTTCTTCAGCTAATGCTAAAGCTGTTGCTTTACCAATTCCTGCTGTGCTTCCGCATACTAATGCGTGTTTGTTATTAAGATCGAGGTTCATTTATTTGTTGAATTTAAAACTGTATAATATTTTAGTTGCATCTGTAATATATGCGTCGTAATCTGTTATCGTTGAAGTGAATGTAAGGACATAAGCTGATGCTTCGTGTAAAGTAAAAACTTGTTTAAATTTTAGGAGCATTCCATTCCCTAAATCTGCTGTCCAAATAATCTCTTTTGCATTTTTAACACCTAATTTAATTTGAGTATTGGATATGATTTTAGCAGATGGTATTTGAATTTTAACTTGTTCTAATGCCAGTTTGATATAAGACTCAAGACTAAAACTTTGTCCGTTTAAATTTTCTAATGTTAGATTTATATTCTCTCTAAATAGGTCTTTAGCTTGGGAGGTTTCTTCACTAAAAAGAATAAATTGTATTGATGGCTGAGGTTTTTTAGCACTGTATTCCCAATGAGCCGGATAATTAATTGAATAATTATCTTGTTTATAAGTTTGCCAGTCATCTTGAGCAAAAGATATAGTTGTTAATAGCAGAGCTAATAGTAATGTTACTCTATTTTTCATTTTATATATATTTAGTATTTAATACAAACATTCTTAGCTTCTGTGAAAAAGCGTAAGGCTTCAAAACCACCTTCGCGACCAACTCCACTTGCTTTTACACCTCCAAAAGGGGTTCGTAAATCACGAAGCATCCACGTGTTTACCCAAACAATTCCTGCTTGTAATTGGTTACTCATTCGCATGGTGCGTTTGAGGTCGTTTGTCCAAAGTGTAGCTGAGAGCCCGTATTTCACCTTGTTTGCCATTTGTAATACTTGGTCTTCATTAGTAAAAGGCATTATGGTAACTACAGGTCCAAAAATCTCTTCTTGGTTGACTCTACATTCATCACTTTGTACTTCTATAACTGTTGGCTCTAGATAATATCCGTTTTCATAATCTGTTACGGTGACTTCATTTCCGCCACACAATACAGTTCCGTTTTCGTCTTTTGCGATTTGGATGTATTCTTTTACTTTTTCTAAATGTGGCTTAGAAACTAATGCTCCTATATTGGTGTCCTTTTCTGATGGATGACCAACTTTAAGCGCTTTAACTTTATTTATAAAATCGGTTTTGAATTTTTCGTAGATAGATTGTTCTACAAAAATTCGACTTCCACAGAGACAAATTTGGCCTTGATTCGCAAATGAAGAACGAACCGTTGTTGCCAACATATCGTCATAATCACAATCTGCAAAAATGATGTTTGGGTTTTTTCCGCCCAATTCAAGAGATAATTTTTTAAACATAGGTGCTGCGACTCTCGCAATATGTGCTCCAGTTGCTGTGCCACCTGTAAATGAAATGGCTTTGATATCTTGATGCTCAATAATCGCTTGACCTGTTGAGCCTCCAAGTCCATGAACAATATTTAAAACGCCTTTAGGTAAACCTGCTTCGTTGCAAATTTCTCCTAAAAGATATGCAGTCATTGGTGTTATTTCGCTAGGTTTTGCGACGACGCAATTTCCTGTAGCAAGCGCAGGAGCTATTTTCCAAGTAAATAAATAGAGTGGTAGGTTCCATGGTGAAATACAACCGACAACACCAATAGGTTGACGTAAGGTGTAATTTATGGCTTGCTGGCCAACGCTTTCATGACTTTCACTAGCAAATTGAGTGATTGCATTTCCGAAGAAACGAAAATTACTCGCTGCTCTTGGGATATCGATTTGTTTAGCAAGTGAAACCGGTTTGCCGTTGTCTTTGCTTTCTGCTTCTGCAAAACGCTGTAAGTTAGCTTCTAGTAATTCTGAAATTTTAATGAGAATACGACTGCGTTCATCTAAAGTGGTTTGCGACCAATTAGGAAATGCAGACTTAGCTGCGATGTAAGCGTTTTCAACGTCTTCACTGGTTGAGTCTGGGATTTGCCCATAAATCTTCCCATTGGAAGGGTTGTAGTTGTCTATCCAGTTGTCTTGTATTGGATTATGAAAATTTCCGTTTATGTAGTTTTTTATATTTACCATTTTTACTTTAACGTCTTAAATATTGGTTTGCAAAATAGCAATACATGTTTTTATACCTTCGCGAATATTGCCAATACGTATATTTTCATTTGGACTATGTTGATTATTATCCATGTTTACCATAGGAACAATAATTGCTGGAATATCTAAAGTTTTTACAGCTGATATTATGGGTACTGTTCCGCCCATTGTTCTTATAGAAATTGGGAGTTCTCCAAAAACGTCGGTGAGACTTTTTCTTAAGGTTGTACCTAGGTTAGAATTTAAATCTGTTCTAAATGCGTTAACACCATTTGACCTTGTGAATTTTACTATTTTAGAATGTTTTAAGCGTTCTTCATTTGTAGGATCACGATCTAAAACCATGTAGCCTAATTTTTCTATATGCAATTTTATTTTATCTAGTTGTGCTTTACCATCTGTTTCAACAACCAACCTTACATCTATGTTAGCCATCGCTATTTCTGGAATCACTGTTTTTGGTTTGTCACCTTTCCATGAAGTTTCAATTTGCCTCACATTTAATGAAGGGTATTGAAGGGCTTCTTGGTAGTTTGCTCCAACGTGTTCTGCGTGTGCTATACCTAATCTGTTATTTAGCGTTTCTTTGTTATCTGGCACACTATTTAAAATGTCTTGTTCTTCTGAAGTTAATTGTATGCCTGTATAAAAGTTGTCTACTAATACGCGTCCATGTTCATCTTTCATACTTGACAAAATAGAAGATAACGAGAAGATTGGGTTTGGCACATAGTTGCCATAATGGCCACTATGCTGTGGTAGTTTGGCACCATAGGTTGTAATGGTGCAAGTTGCTATACCACGACATCCAAAGGTGAGTGTTGGTTTGTTAGATTCGTGAGCTGGACCATCCATAATAATCATAGCATCTGCAGCATAACGCTCTTTGTATGTATTTATGGTTGATAAAAAAGCATCAGAGCCATATTCTTCTTCTGGATCAAAAATTATTTTAATATTGAATTTCGGATTTATATTTTCAGCTTTTAAGAATTTTAAAGCATTTAATAACATGACTATTGG
>CAJQOA010000057.1 GCA_905479815.1 uncultured Psychroserpens sp. | reverse complement strand
AAAATTGCAAAGGGTTGTCGTCATCTACAAACAAAGCCAAATGCGGTTCGTTATCGAGAACGTTTGGCTGTATTTCTGCTTTTTCTAGATTACGAACGTATGGTGGATTAGAGACTATAACATCATATTTAGATGCCGAATAAAGCTCTACATGACTTGGACTCAAAATATTATCATGAATAAACGCAACATCAACTGTATTAAGTGCTGCATTATGTTTTGCAATTTTCAAGGCGTCTTCGGAAACATCTAAAGCAGAAACTTTAGAATTCACAAGATGCTTTGCTAATGAAATAGCAATACAACCTGTTCCTGTGCCTATATCTAATATTTTTAATTGAGAATCTTTACTTGAATTTGTGTGAGAATCCAAAACCCAATTAACCAATTCTTCAGTTTCTGGTCTTGGAATTAGTGTATGCGCATTGACTTTAAATGGTAGTCCGTAAAATTCGGTTTCACCTAGAATATATTGTATTGGTTTTTGCAATTTCAAATGCGCTAAAGCTTCAAAAAGTGGTTGTTCCTCTTCTTTAGTGATGACATATTCTGGTTCTAAAACCAAATGAATGCGCTTTAAGTCTAGATAGTATTCTATTAAAAGGTTGAAAAAAGAATCAACTTCGTTATTTCCGAAGAGATCATCTAATTCCTTATGATAAATATCTTGGATATCCTTTAACCTCATAATGTCTTTGTCATCCAGACTCCACAAGAGTAATGCCCAGTGCTCCCTAAAGGTTCTGTTCTATGCTCAAAACCAAATGCTTCATAAATATGAATTGCAGCTTTGAGTTGTGATGCCGATTCCAAATAACAGGTTTCGTATCCAAAATCTTTAGCTGCCTTCAAACAAGTCTCAAACATCTGTTTACCAAAACCTTTACCTCTCACTTTTGGTGAAAAATACATTTTTTGCAGCTCACAAACATTGCCATCAAAATCCTTAAGCTGCTTTATTCCGCCACCTCCAAGGACTTCGTTTTCTGTTGCAACAACAAAATACACTTCTTTTTCGCCTTGATAAGATTCAAACATAAATGGCGTTTCGGCATCTTCGAATGCTGTTCCTTTCAAAGGAATTTTAAATTCTGGAAAACAGCCTTTTATTACGGCCTCAATTTGCGCATTATCCTCAGGGCGAATTTCTCTAATAATGATATGGTCTTGACTCACTTTATTGTAGTATTTTTACAGCGTGAAGATACGCTAATTCTTATAAAAAAGTAAATGAAAAAAATCATATTCTTATCAACAATACTGCTATTTTGCTTTGGATGTTCAGTAAATGAGAAACCTGAGTTTATTAGAATCGATAACATTAAGGTTCTAGAATCAACCTCAAGTTATATCACACTTACAGCTGATGCCTATTTCTTAAATCCAAATGATATTGGAGGTGAACTAAAATCTGATGGTATTAAAGTATTAGTCAATGACAATGAAATGGCTATAGTAAGCTCAGAAAACTTTAAAGTTCCAGCAAAGAAAGAATTTTCAATTCCGCTTAAAGCAAACGTTCCAACTGATAGTATTTTCAGTAATAAAAATATTGGCGATCTAATTGGCAGCTTATTTAGTAAAAAACTAAAAGTTCAATATGTTGGAGACATAAAATACAAAGTTTTAGGGTTTTCTCATACCTACAAAATTGATAAAACTGAAGATGTAAAAATCAAACTCTAAGCTTGAAAAACCATAGCACATACATAAAACGATGTTTAGAAATCGCTAAAAACGGTTTAGGCTCAACAGCACCAAACCCAATGGTTGGAAGTGTTATTGTACATAATAATCAAATTATTGGCGAAGGCTACACAAGTGCATATGGTAGTCATCATGCGGAAGTTAATGCGATAAACTCAGTAGACAACAAGAATTTACTCAAAGACGCAACACTATATGTGACTTTAGAACCTTGTTCTCACTTTGGAAAAACGCCACCTTGCAGTGATTTAATTATTAAGCATCAAATTGCAAATGTGGTGATAGGCTGCATGGATGATAATCCTGAGGTTTCTGGAAAAGGAATTGCTAAACTGAGAGCTTCTGGATGCACTGTTACTATTGGTGTTTTAGAAGCAGAATGCAAACAACATCACAAGCGCTTTTTTACGTTTCACAACAAAAAACGCCCTTTTATTATACTAAAATGGGCAGAAACCTCAGATGGTTTTATTGCGCCTTTAGAAAAAAATGAAAAGAAACCTGTTTGGATTACAAATACATACTCAAGGCAATTGGTTCATAAATGGAGAGCAGAAGAACAGGCCATTTTAGTTGGCACAAATACAGTTTTAGAGGACAACCCTAGTTTAACGGTTAGAGATTGGACTGGAATTGACCCAATTAAAGTGATTATAGACCGAGACCTTAAGCTTTCAAAAGACCACGCCATTTTTGATTCTGAAGAGGATACACTCATTTTTTTTGAAGATAATGACACACTTGAAAAACCTTTTAAAACAGAAACAGGATGGACTGTTTATCCTCCTAGTACAAAATTTGGAGGTGGTTCTTATATCAATTTAGATTGGTCTAAAAAGAACGAAATTGCACACCAAATTTGTAACGCATTATATAAAAACGATATTAACTCAATAATTATTGAAGGTGGAGCACAAACGCTTCAAACATTTATAAATGAAAACCTTTGGGATGAAGCTCGTGTGTTTAAAGGAGCTTCAACCTTTAATGATGGTCTAAAAGCTCCAAAGTTTTCTGGGCAGCTAATTTCCGAAGAAAAAATAATAGAAGATACCCTACATATATATGTCAACAATTAAAACACTCATTTTTGATTTTGGAGATGTGTTCATCAACCTCGACAAGCAAGGCGCTATGCAAAACGCCCTTGATTTGTTTGAATTAGATGAATTACATGAAGACTTAGTTGCAATCAATACCTTGTATGAGCAAGGACTGATTTCTACGAAAGAGTTTTTAGAGTTTTATACAGACAATTTCCCGAAACTATCAAAGAAGGATATTATTGATGCATGGAATTACATCCTTAAAGATTTTCCTCAAAACAGATTAAAATTTATAAAAAAACTAGCTGAGGAAGATAATTACAAACTCATCTTATTGAGTAACACCAATGATTTACATATTAGTTGGATTGCTGAAAACGTATCTTTTTATGAAGAGTTTAAATCTTGTTTTGATACCTTTTATTTATCTCATGAAATCAACTTAAGAAAACCAAATACAGACATCTACCAGTTTGTACTCAACGAAAACAAACTAAAACCTGAAGAATGCTTCTTTATTGATGACACTAAAGAAAATACAGATGCCGCAACAGCATTAGGAATTCACGTTTGGAATATTGACGAGAATACACAAGATATCGTAGATTTATTGACCATTAACAAAGACTTATTTTGATTTACCTACTCTTAAGTATTCTAGCATCTACGCTGATCTTTATTATTTTTAAATTATTTGAAAAGTTACAAATAAACACACTTCAAGCCATCGTAGTTAACTACTTTACTGCATGTTTATTTGGGTTATGGATGTACGACAAACCGATAATTGTTAGTGATATTATATCATCAAAATGGATTTATGGCGCTCTTGGTTTAGGGTTTTTATTTATTGCTATTTTCAACATTATGGCAATGACAGCTCAACGTAACGGCCTTTCGGTTGCTTCTGTGGCTTCAAAAATGAGTGTTATCATACCTATAGTTTTTGGAATCTATGCTTATAATGAAGGCGTTGGTGCTCAAAAAATTATTGGTATCGTATTGGCATTAGTTTCCGTTTATCTTAGCTCTGTTAAATCCAAATCCATCAACAATCCAACAAAGGGTTTATGGCTTCCAATCTTATTGTTTTTTGGATCTGGTATTATTGATACCTCAATAAAATATATAGAAACCACCTACCTCCCAGATAATAGTATTCCTATTTTCTCAGCAACCATTTTTGCTTTTGCTTTTACAATTGGATCTAGCATTCTTATAATAAAAGCAATACGAAAGCCTTTTAAACTTCCAGTTAAAGCCATAATTGGAGGCGCAACCCTAGGCATCACTAATTACTTTTCAATTTATTATTTATTAAAAGCGTTAAATCATGAAAGTCTAGAAAGTTCTACATTATTTACAGTGAATAATGTCGCAATAGTTATGGTTTCAACACTTTTAGGTTTAATCTTTTTTAAAGAGAAAATTTCTAAAATAAATTGGTCAGGAATTATATTAGCTATAATAGCTATAGTAATAGTTACTTTAGCATAAATGGAAACAACAGATATATACAAAACCATTACCAAGTCTTCTCCTGAAGTTCTATTTAAGGATAGAAACAGTAAGTTTTTTGGTTATGCGTTTCCTGTTACTTCGGAAGATGAAGTCAAACAACACCTTGAAGACTTAAGAAAACAACACCATCAAGCTAGACATTGGTGCTATGCATATCAATTTGGAATGCAAGAAAAAGACCATGTCTTTAGAGCTAATGATGATGGCGAACCAAACAATAGTGCTGGAATGCCCATTTATGGCCAAATACAATCTTTTGAAGTCACCAACATACTTATTGTTGTTGTAAGATATTTTGGAGGCACAAAATTAGGTGTTGGCGGATTAATAAACGCATACAGAACTGGAGCACAAATGGCATTAGAGGCTTCAAAAATTGTAACCAAAACTGTAAACATTGAATATAGCATCACTTTTGACTACAAAAACATGAATAAAGTAATGAGAATCATTAAAGAGAAAAATTTAAAAATAATAAATCAGACTTTAGAACTGAGTTGTGAACTCATAATTTCGGTAAGATTAAATGACGCTTCTTCAATTTTTGAGATTTTTGACACACTTTACGAAATCCAGATCAAGGATTTAAACGATTAATTTTGCAGTTTGTCTAAAATATATTTCGGGCATTTTGTAGGCCTATTCCTATCTGCATCGATAAAGACCAAAACAGAATTTCCTGTCGTTAAAATTTCATCTTTTTCATTTACAATTTCATAAACAAATTCAATTGTTGCACTTGGTAATTTCACAAGTGTAGTTTTTACTTTAATGAGGTCATCATAACGTGCTGACTTTTTGTAATTTATGCTCAACTTAATCACAGGTAACAAAACACCACTCTCCTCCATCGCTCTGTAGGAAAATCCCATTTCACGAAGCCAACCGGTTCTTCCCATTTCAAAATATTGCGCATAATTGCCGTGATAGACAACTCCCATTTGATCTGTTTCGCCGTAACGTACTCTAAATTCTATTTCTGTAGTTTTAGAAAGGTATCCCATAAATTTTGATATTTTTTTTGTATTTTCGAATCGAATTAAACATGAGGAAAAATTTCTTATTAATCAACACATTTTGATTTTTTTATTAAGAAATTTGTTCACATATTTGTCACCTAGAATGATTGAAGAGAAACTCAGCTTTCTCTTTTTTTTGCTAACTAATTATCAACACAAAAATTAACTTAGAGAATGGATGTAACTGCGCAATCGGTTTGGGATAACTGTCTTTCATTTATAAAGGATAATATTCAACCACAAGCCTATAAAACTTGGTTTGAACCTATATTAGCAGTTAAGCTTACAGATAATGCATTGAGCATTCAAGTTCCTAGTAAATTTTTCTATGAGTGGCTAGAAGAGCACTACGTTAAAATTTTAAAAGTTGCACTTACAAAACAGTTAGGTGAATCTGCAAAACTGGTTTATGTTATCAAAATGGAAAACACCTATGGTAACAAACAACCATTTACAGAAAAAATTCCAAGTTCTAATCGTGGTGCGTTAAAATCTCAAGACGTAGATGTACCATTAAACAATAAAAATCCAGAACTCAAAAATCCGTTCATAATTCCTGGAATTAGAAATGTAAAAATTGAGTCTCAGCTTAACCCTAATTATAGTTTCGAGAATTTCCTTGAAGGTGATTCTAACCGTTTAGCTAGAAATGCTGGTTTAGCAGTTGCTAATAAGCCTGGTGGCACATCATTTAATCCATTATTAATTTTTGGAGGTGTTGGTCTAGGCAAAACACATTTAGCGCACGCTATTGGTGTTGATATTAAAGATAAATACCCAGAAAAAACTGTTTTATATATTTCTGCGGAAAAATTTACCCAACAGTATATTGATTCTGTAAAAAAGAATAACAGAAACGATTTTATACATTTTTACCAAATCATCGATGTATTGATTATTGATGATGTACAGTTCTTATCAGGAAAGTCTGGAACTCAAGATGTATTCTTTCATATATTCAATCACTTACATCAAAACGGTAAGCAAGTCATTTTAACAAGTGATAAAGCACCTGTTGATATGCAAGATATTGAACAACGTTTATTATCTCGTTTTAAATGGGGACTTTCAGCAGAATTGCAAAGCCCTGATTTTGAAACTAGAGTATCTATTCTTAAAAACAAACTCTACAGAGATGGGGTTGAAATGGAAGATGATATTATAGAATACGTTGCAAAACACATCAAAACTAATGTTCGAGAATTAGAAGGTGCAATTATATCTTTAATTGCTCAATCATCATTCAATAAAAAGGAAATCACAATAAATCTTGCTAAAGAAATTGTTGAGAAATTCGTTAAGAATACAAAACGCGAAGTTTCTATAGATTATATCCAAAAGGTTGTTTCCGATTATTTCCAAATGGATGTCAGCACATTACAATCAAAAACAAGAAAACGTCACATTGTTCAAGCGAGACAATTAGCAATGTTCTTTGCAAAAAAATACACTAAAGCATCTTTAGCTAGTATTGGTTCTCAAATAGGAAAACGTGATCATGCAACCGTCCTTCACGCTTGTAAAACTGTTGATAATCTATCTTCTACTGACAAACAATTTAGAAAATACGTAGAGGACCTTTCTAAAAAACTATCACTATAATATATTATGATAAGTATTCTAATGGTTTGTTTAGGCAATATTTGTCGATCACCATTAGCTCATGGTATCTTAGCATCTAAACTTCCTAGTGATAGATTCTATGTAGATTCTGCAGGCACAGCTAATTATCATGTTGGCGACTTACCAGACCAACGTTCTATAGGAGTTGCCAAAACTCATGGAATAGATATTTCAAATCAACGTGGACGACAATTTAAAGTTACAGATTTTGATACATTTGATTATATCTATGTTATGGATCATTCTAATTTTGATAATGTAGTTAAACTCACTAGAAATACTAATGACATTGCTAAAATCAAACTTATTCTAGAAGTTGATGCTACTATTACAGACAAGCGTGTTCCTGATCCATACTATGGAGATAACTCTGGTTTTGAGAACGTTTTTAAGCTTTTAGACAAAGCAACATCCATTATTTCCAATCAGCTTTTGAGTCAAGCACCATTATAATCGCTAGAACTATTGCATGTTTTTTTCGTATTTTGTAAAAAAAAATCCTTAAATCTTAGAAAAATGAAAAAAATCACGTTGTTACTAACCTGCTGTTTTGCATCATTAACATTCGCACAAGACATATCTTTAGAATCTTTCGCAACTGGTTTATCAAGTCCAGTAAATATTAAACATGCTGGAGACGATAGGCTCTTTGCTGTAGAAAGAGACGGAAGAATAAAAGTAATTAATGCAGATGGCTCTGTAAATTCAACAAACTTTTTAGACATTGATAGTAGAGTAACCGATTTTGGTGGAGAACAAGGTTTACTCGCCATGGCTTTTCATCCTAATTACACGACTAACGGCTTCTTTTATGTCAACTATATAAACAACAGTGAAAATACTGTGATTTCAAGATTTACGAGAAGCTCAACAGGTATAGCAGATCCTAATTCTGAAGTTGTAATGCTAAATGTTTCACAACCTTTTAGTAATCATAATGGTGGTGACATGCACTTTGGACCTGACGGTTATTTATACATTTCTTTGGGTGATGGTGGCTCTGGTGGAGATCCTGGAAACAGAGCACAAAGCTTAAATACATTATTAGGAAAAATGCTCAGAATTGATGTTGATGTTACTCCAGAACAAATTACAGCTGGAACCACTTATTTAATTCCAGTTGATAATCCTTTTGTTAGCACGTCTTCAGCTTTAGATGAAATTTGGTCTTATGGTTTAAGAAATACTTGGAAATTCTCATTCGATAGAACTACTGGAGATTTATGGACAGCAGATGTAGGTCAAAATCAAATTGAAGAGATTAACAAAGTTGGCGCATCATCAACAGGAGGAGAAAATTATGGTTGGAAATGTTTTGAAGGCAACAGCACGTTTCAAAGTTCTACTGCCTGTAATACGATTACTCATGAAGCTCCAGTAGCACAGTACACTCATAGCAGTACTGGCGGATGTTCAATCACTGGAGGCTATGTATATAGAGGTGCTATTCAAACTAGCCTACAAGGCTTATATTTCTTTGCTGATTTCTGTAGTGATGATATTGGTTATGTTGAAGAAACAACACCAGGAAATTATGACATCGCTTTTATAGAAGATCAATCTGGCTTAGGATTTTCTGCTTTTGGAGAAGATGTTAATGGAGAATTATATGTGGTAAGTTTGTTTCAAGGTACTGTTCTTAAAATGATTGAGGATAATTTAAGTGTTGATGAGCAATCGATTAGTGCTATTAAAATGTATCCAAACCCAGCTAAAAACAGCCTAACATTTGATGTATTGAATTCATCAAATCAAATAGAGTTTGTTACTATTCATGATGTACAAGGAAAATTAGTTGCAACACATTCAAGTTTTGAAGAGCAATTAATCACTATTTCTACAGCGTCACTAACTAGTGGCATCTATATTATTGAGATTAGTAATACTCAAGGTGACAGAAGTATTCGTAAACTTATTATTGAATAAATATGACCAACAACTTTGGTAAATTATACCTTATCCCAACACGTCTTGGTGACAATCCTCCTTTAGAAGTCTTGCCCATTTCAGTAAAAAAAATTATTGAATTGGTTGATGACTACATTGTTGAGAATGAAAAAACTGCTCGAGGTTTTATAAAAAAAGTGGATTCTAGGAAACAACAATCTGTTCTTAATTTCAAGGTTTTAAATAAATACACACAACCCGAAGAAACTCAAAATTTTCTCGATGATTGTAAAAGCGGGAAATCAATGGGATTACTCTCTGAGGCTGGCTGCCCTGGAATTGCAGATCCTGGTGCAGATATTGTAAAATTGGCTCATGAAAACAACATACAAGTTGTACCGTTAGTTGGGCCTTCATCAATTGTTTTGGCACTAATGAGTTCTGGAATGAACGGACAATCATTTGCATTCAATGGATACATTCCAATTGATAAATCTGAACGCAAAGTGACTCTTAAACGGTTAGAGCGTTTATCTTTTGAGCAAAATCAAACACAATTATTTATTGAGACCCCTTATCGTAACAATAAAATCATAGAAGATATTTGTGCGACATTACATCCAAATACAAGAGTTTGTATTGCCTGTGATATCACCTTACCTTCTGAGTATATTAAAACAATGACTGTAGCCGAATGGAAACATGCAAAAGTTGATTTTCATAAACGACCTGCTATTTTTGTGATTCACAAAGATTAAATACATTTTTTCTTGACAACTATTTTAAAATATATATAAAATGATAAAGAATTTACTATTACTAGTTTTACTCTGTTCTTTGGGACTTAATGCACAAAAAATTGATAGGAAAACGATGTATGATTATTCTGAGAATGTTGAATTTAGAATATTTGGGCTAACAAAACAAAGATCTGTAGATAGAGGTGCTGGTCAATTAGTAACCACTATTGTAGCTAAAAAAGGGGAAAGGTTTGTAACTATAATTTTCGATTTTAAAAACAAATCTTCAGAAACGCAAATTATAGATTTTGACAATATCTTTTTAAGAGATAAAAATGGAGAGCTTCACAAAGTGGATTATCTTCAAGTAGCAGGTGTAAGATTTACTGGTAAAAGCTATCAACAGAAGTTAAAGGGAAATAAAAAACGTAAAATTATTGTGCAATTCGTCCCTCCTTTTCCTAAAGAAGAATTGATAAACACTATTGTTATTGACGGAAAAACAATTGAATTAAAGTATAAATAATAGCTACTAAAAATAGTTTTTCTACAAAACAGCCTTAGCCTTTTTATCTGCTTCAATAAACGATGTGTCGTAACCTGAGAACTTTTTCATGTAATATCTAACCGATGAACCATATGCATCAGACACGTTATTACTTCCATAACTTCTCAAGAATTTCTTAACACTACCTGGTCCTGCTAAGTGAGCAGCTGCAATGATTCCAGATTCTGTAATCTCAACACCATTAATGCTTTTACCTACAAAACGCTTGATATCTTTTCTAAGAATCCATTTGTTACGTTCAGCATTTGCTAGAAATGCTTTTTCTTGAAGTTCTGGATTATATAAAAATTGATTTGGATTATAAATCCCTATAAGTTTTAAGGTTTCAGCTCCAAATTGATATTTACCTAAATAACCTAGAGTATTAACTGTAAAATAATTACCTCTTGATTCTTTAAAAGCTAAAGCTTCTTTAAAGCCAACATAAGATTTACCTAAATGAGGAAAATAAACATGTGATGATTGAAATGGGTTTGATAATTGTATTTGATCTAAATCATGACTATCGTCTAAAAGCGCAATATCATAATTAAGCTCTAAACCCACTGTAGAATAATCATCAATATTTAATGATTCTTGTGGTCTAAGTGCCAAATAAAGCGTGGCACAAATAGCTAATGGAATGACGAAATAATTACTTATCTTTTTTATCATAAAGCTAATTTTCTTTAAGACTTAATGTTCCCTAAACTGTCCTAAAATTTCAGCATGCAAATATACGCTTTTTATTAACCTACTGAAAATAAGGTGTTAAAGTGTTGTTAAAAGTAGATATAGTGTAGCTTTACGCCATATTCTCGGTCGAACGAAATCGTTGGAGCTGGTACTTTTATCACATTCAAAACGTCAAATACAGTTCTCAAAACGCGAGAATTTGTCTGTATTCTGCTCAAATCTACGTCCAAGCTGAGATAAAATTGACGCCTCCTATTTTGAGTTATGAATAGGTTATCAACATTCTCTGTTTTTCCAGTCAACATGCCTTCTGCTCCATAACCAAATGCAACGTTTATCCATTTAGGAATTTTACTCTCTTTAAAAAAAGAATTGACGTTAGCACTCAACCAATATGTTTGTCCGTTATAATCTTTAAGAACTTCCTCCAAAAAACCATCACCTAATTTATCTGGACGTTGATTTGCATATTGTGTTTGATGAAATGAATATTTTAGCGTGATACGTTGTTCATCCCAAAGTAATTCTTGACCAACATACAAACCTGTTCCTGCTACATTGGCTGCCATATCAGACCAAGAAAATCCCCATTCTTGAGAATAGCCATCAAAAACTTCAACTGCTGTCAAAAATCCTAAACCTAGAGTCGCGCCATAAATGAGTTGATCGTTTTTACTAACTCCTGCCCAATTAAGCGCATTAGCTCCTACTCTACCAAGTTGATAAGACGAAAACACATGACCAAATTTATCCATCTGTAACCACTCATCAGAATCGTTAACTGTTTTAAATTTAGAGCGTTCAAAATCTGCATACCATAATTGATCTAAACCAATTAATGTTAAAGATGCCAAAGATGCTTCAGTAATAACAACAACGTTACGTCGAGAAACATTAAGAGTATCGCTTGGTTTAAAAAAGGAATCTATTTTTGATTGAGATATTACAGGATGCGTTAACAAACCACAAATTAAAATAAGAATGTAACGACGCTTCACATTTACTTATTTATACCTTGAGAAGATAAATACCTATGATATTCTCTAGCATTCGCATTATGCTGCGCTAAAGTCTTAGCAAACTTATGATATCCAATACGTCGTGCATCTGCAACCATATACAAATATTTATGCTTTTCAGAATTTAATACTGCATCTATAGCTGATAAATCTGGCATAGCAATCAATCCTGGAGGAAGTCCCGAATTCTTGTATGTATTATAAGGCGAATCAATTTCCATATGCACATTTAAAACACGTCTTATGACTGTGTTCTGATATTTTGGTAATTGATATGCGGCAAACTTCAACGTAGGATCTGCCTGTAAAGGCATACCAATTCTTAATCTATTAAGATATAAGCCTGCAACTATGGGCTGTTCTTCTTTTTGTTTAGATTCTTCATAAACAATTGAAGCTAAAGTCATCACTTCATTTGGAGTTAAATTGATTTTTTTTGCTTTTGCTTTTCTAGCTTCTGTCCAAAATCTATTATACTCTTTTAGCATTCTATCTCTAAACGTTTCTGCAGACGTATTCCAGAAAAATTCGTAACTATTTGGCAAATACATCCCTAAAGCGGTTGCTTTAGTAAACCCATTATCAGCTAAAAAAGACGCATCTGTCATTGCAGTATACAAAGACGAGCTATCAGCTTCAATTTGAGTACTTATACGACCAGCTAATTTTGATAACTTTTCTTGGTTATTAAAGGCGATTTTTAATGGTAGATTATTTCTTCTAATAGAATTAATAATAGCATTGTTATTCATTCCCTTTTTAATAGCAAATCGTCCAGCCATTAAGTTAGTTGTGTATTTCTTTTGTTTTGCCAAGGCATCAAAAGCATCAATATCTTTTAAAAGTGGTTCTAATTGCTCTCTAACCTCAGCATAATTTGCATCAGAAGGTATAAATATATAAGCCTCATCATTATTGAACGCTGTATTTGGCGACAACATAGCGCCATAGATATAATAACCAACAATTCCTGCTACAATTAGGCCAATGATGGCAATTGCCCAAAGTATTTTTTTAATGTACATTTAATATAGATTGTAGTAAGTATTCATTTTTATAAGAACCATTAACATAGTTCCAGTCTTTTTTTAGTCCAATAATTTCAAAACCTTGATTTTTAAACAGTCTTAAACTTTGTTCATTATCTTCAGAAACATTACAATACAGTTGATGTAAGTCTAAATGTGATTTACAATAGCCTGTCAATAATTGTAGTGCTTCTTTTCCGTAGCCTTTTTGTCTGTTAGCTGAATCATTTATCAAAATACCAATACCAGCACGTCTGTTTTTAAAATCGAAATCAAACACATCTATCATACCAAGAGAGACATTATCATAATCACATATCACGAGTCGCAATTGCTTGACTTCAAAAATATCTTTATGTGCTTGTTCTAGATATTGTTTTATTAAAAACTTAGAATATGGCGTAATCGTATTGCTAATCTCCCAAATATCTTGATTATTTTCAATATCATGGATAAAATCGAGATCTTCAGGCTCTAATGCTCTCAAATAAATATGTTCTCCTTTGAGTGTTATCATTATATAGTGCCTTTGAAAACTTGAGTTGCTGGACCAATAAGCCAAATATTTTGATAGTTGCTATCAGTCTTTTCAAAAGCAACTTGTAAATCACCGCCTTCAGTTTGAAGCGTAATATGATTTTTTTCGGTTTCTCCAATATAATTCATAGCTAAAGCTACGGCTGTCACACCTGTCCCACAAGACAATGTTTCGTCCTCAACACCTCTTTCATAGGTTCTTACTGCAAATTTTTCTTCAGAAATCTTAGATACAAAATTAATATTGCTACCTGCTTCATTATAAGGAGCACCTTCACGAATTTGTCTTCCGAAGAACTTCACATCAAAATCTGATAAATTAGCTTCCATTTGAACATGATGAGGAGAACCTGTATCTAAAAACACATGTGATGTATGATCTTCAACGGTATTTACATCTTGCATTTGCAAACTCACCAATCCATCATCTATCGTTGCTTTATGCAAGCCGTCAATAGCTTCAAAAGTTGCCTCATTATTGATAACACCAATAAATTTAGCAAAAGCTGTAATACAGCGACCTCCATTACCACACATAGAACTTTCGTTTCCGTCGGCATTAAAATAGACCATTTTAAAATCGCAGGTGTCATGATTCTCTAACAATATCAAACCATCGGCACCAACACCAAATCGCCTATCACATAAAAATGCGATTTGCTTAGTATTGGTTTTATCAAAAACTTGCTGACGATTATCAATCATCACAAAGTCGTTTCCTGTTCCTTGGTATTTATAAAAAGTAAGATTCATATGTCGCACAAATATAGGAATAATGAATCAAAAATGATACTGTTAAATGAGCGTTAACAGTGACGTTAAAAATCGTTAAAGTTGATTTTCTAGTTCAATAAATAGCTAATTTTAATCGTTAACCATTTTACATAACATTTTAAAAACCTAATAACTAATGAAAAAGATTTTAACCTTAGTATTTGTATCTGTGTTAGGTGGATTAATAGCATTATCTGCCTACATGCTTTTTTTAGAAAAAGAACAGAACATAACGCTTGAAGATAAGCAAGAGCAACCGTCATTTTTAAATGCAAATTACAATGCCAAAACAACAAACGTATTACATGCAAACACGCCAGATTTTACAATTGCTGCAGAAAACACACTAAACTCTGTTGTACATGTAAAAAACACGGCCTTAGTATCTGGAGCTCCATCGTTTGAAGATCTATTTTTTGGTCGTCAATCAAAACCAAGAGCTCAAGTAGGAACTGGAAGTGGCGTTATCATTTCCCCAGATGGTTATATTATTACCAATAACCACGTAATTGCTGGATCTAATAAAATTTCAATTACACTTAATGATAATCGCGTGTATGAAGCAGAACTAATAGGCACTGATGAAAAAACAGATATTGCGCTTTTAAAGATTGAAGCCGAAGATGATTTACCAGCAATAGAATTTGGGGATTCAGATACAGCTAAAGTTGGCGAATGGGTTTTAGCCGTTGGAAACCCTTTTAATTTAACCTCTACTGTTACTGCAGGAATTATAAGTGCCAAAGCTCGTGATTTATCAGGCAGAAACTCTCAATCATTTATCCAAACTGACGCTGCTGTTAATCCAGGTAATTCTGGAGGTGCATTAGTAAATTCTTCTGGACAACTTATAGGTATCAATACAGCAATCTCATCACAAACAGGTTCTTATATTGGATATTCATTTGCTGTACCAAGTAATATTGCTAAAAAAATAATTCAAGATATTATAGAATATGGAGATGTACAAGAAGGTGTTTTAGGGATTTCAATTCTTAATAGAAATTCTAAAGAAGCCTTTGAAAAAGGCGTTAATGAAATTGAAGGCGTTTACGTATCTGAAGTCGAAGATAAATCTGGAGCAAAAAAAGCAGGCATTAGAAATGGTGACATCATCAAAAGGCTAGATAATATAGATGTATCTAAGTTTTCAGACTTAAGCGGTTACTTAAAAACAAAACGCCCAAATGATGTTATTAATGTTGAAGTCTTAAGAAATAACGAAATTAAATCTATACCTGTGACGCTTTCAAAAAGTGATATTATAAGTGTTGATTTTATTGATATGGAGTTACGTAACCTTCCACAGAAATTTAAAAAGAACACAGACATTACAGAAGGTGTAGTCGTTCAATCTAATAAAAACAAATATTTATACTCTAAATTAGGTATACAACGTGGCTACATTATTACGGGCATTAATGATATCCCAATTAAAACTTTAGAAGATATTTCAGGTTTTGTTACCAAATATGGCAGCAAAGCTCAAGAGAATATTTTTAAGCTAGAGTATATGAATAGAAATCTAGAACGCAAGGAAGTCTTATTTCAATAGATAACATTGGTTAGTTAGCAAAAAACCCTTTAGGATTCAAAACTCTAAAGGGTTTTATTTTTTTCGAAAATAAGCCACGAAAACGTTTGAAATATACTATTTTTGCAAAAATTTTAAACAACACAACACACTAAATTAATGACAATGGGTTTGAACGGAACTTACGAAAAAGAACTTGCTTTTCAGGCAGATCGAAGACGTGCTACAGTAGAATTTATTAAAATTGTTAGCGACCTTTGGTATGACAAATCAATAGAATTGGTGCTTTTTAGAAACCAATTAATTGATCGCAATGTGAGCGAAATTTTAAATCTCCACGAGTATGCTGGAGAATTTGTGCAAAAACCAATCTCTATTTTTGATTCGGTAGAAATTGCACAAGCTATTTTAGCTTTAGACATGCCTCCATCTAAATTAGATATTGGAAAGTTAACATACGAATTTCACTTAGAAGATCAAAAATATAATAACGCTACAGCTTTTGTTGCAGCTAAGTTAAAAGATGCTAAGAAAACTAAAGCTATTGAACCAAAGGATGTCGTGCTTTATGGTTTTGGTAGAATTGGTCGTTTAGTAGCTCGAGAATTAATGACAAGAACTGGTAAAGGTAGCCAGTTAAGATTAAGAGCTATTGTTACTCGTGGTGCGATTGATGCCACTGTTTTAGAAAAACGTGCGTCTTTATTACGTAACGATTCTGTTCATGGTGATTTTTCTGGCACTGTAACTGCAGATGTAAAAAACAGCGCGCTTCTAATTAATGGAACTACTGTTAATATTATTTCTGCCAATGCTCCAGAAGACATCGATTACACAAAATACGGTATCAACAACTCTTTAGTTATTGATAATACTGGTGCTTTTAGAGATGATAAAGCTTTAAAAAGACATTTAAAATCTAAAGGTGTTGATAAAGTATTATTAACTGCTCCAGGAAAAGGAGTTCCAAATATTGTTCATGGTGTTAATCATTTAGAACATAATCCAGATAACGTTGATATATTTTCTGCTGCATCGTGTACAACAAATGCCATAACACCCATTCTAAAAGTTATGGAAGATACGTTTGGTGTTAAAAGTGGTCATTTAGAAACGATTCACGCCTACACTAACGATCAAAACTTAGTTGACAATTTCCACGGAAAATATCGTCGTGGCAGAGCTGCTGCACTTAATATGGTTATTACAGAAACTGGTGCAGGTAAAGCTGTAACAAAAGCATTACCTTCTTTTGAAGGTAAACTAACATCTAATGCAATTAGAGTCCCTGTACCTAATGGGTCTTTAGCTATACTTAATTTAGAGTTAGAGAAAGAGACTTCAATTGAAGCTATTAATACCATCATGAAAAAATATGCCCTTGAAGGAAACCTTGTAGAGCAAATTAAATATGAAATGAATGATGAGTTAGTGTCTAGCGATATCGTTGGTTGCTCTGCTCCTGCTATTTATGATAGTAAAGCAACAATTGTTCGTGCCGATGGAAAAAACACACTTTTATATATATGGTATGATAACGAATATGGTTATAGCCATCAAGTGATTAGATTGGCAAAATATATTGCCAAAGTAAGACGTTTTGCTTATTACTAGTCGATACTATAAACCGATAATTAAAATCCCATTTGTTAAAAATGGGATTTTTTTGTTTTTAGAAGCAACCTTTTTGCAATTGTTGCATCTACTTAATATAATAAAAAATGAATCGCTATGAAGTTAAAACCAATTGCAGTGTTACTCTTATGTTGCTGTCTATCTTTTCAATCTTGCTGGTTAACAGATCCAGCAGATGATTTTCCACCACAAATTCAAGATTATTATGAACCTGTAACGATGCTACGATCAGAATTTGATGCAACAACGACATTACAAACCACTCCAGAAGTGATTGTAAACTCTGGAAAAATTTATGTGAAAGACAATTTTATATTTATTAATGAACGTAATAAAGGATTTCATATTATTAATAACACAGATCCTTCAAATCCACAAAACATAGCCTTTCTTAGGGTTTTAGGATCTTCAGATTTAACAATAAAAGGGAATTCAGTTTATGTGAATAATGCTACAGATTTACTAGCACTAACCATAGATGCACAAGCTGGCACAATGGAGATTACCAAACGTGTTCCTAATGCTTTTCCTCAGATAACATCACCTTTTGGAAATGTTTACTACGGCACCAATGAAGACGAAGTCGTTGTCGATTGGATTTTCAATGAAAATAGCAACTAACTATTAAATTTAGCTCAAAATGAAAACATATATAATTATACTTTTAGCGCTTATAACATTTGGTTGTGATTCAAACTCAGACTCTGGAGTTTCTCAAAACAATACCGATACTGGACAAGCAGGTTCACTAGCGCGTTTTACAACATACAATGACTATTTGTACACCGTTGACAATTCAAAACTCAATGTATTTAGTCTAGCAGATCAAACAAATCCTGTGAAAATTAATGATATTCAAATTGGTTTTAATATTGAAACCCTATTCAATTACAAGGAGTATTTATACATTGGTTCACAAAACGGAATGTTTATCTACAGCGTACAAAACCCTGAAGAACCTCAATATCTTTCTGAAGTACAACACTTCACTGCATGTGACCCAGTCATTGCAAACTTCACACATGCATTTGTTACTTTACATGCAGATATTGGCTGTGGAACAAACATCAACGTACTAGAAATTTATGACGTTAATGATGTTGAAAACCCGGTTTTCATCTCAAGAAGAAATTTAACAAAACCTATAGGTTTAGGTTTATATGGTGATTATTTAATCGTTTGTGATGATGAGGTTAAGATTTTTGATATCTCAGATATAGAAAATACAACGCTCGTACATTCCATTAATAGAGATGCTTTTGATGTTATTGTAAATAACGACACACTTATCTTAATTGGAGAAAACGGATTGTACCAATACAGTCTCAATCCTAATAGCATTCAAAATACCGAAGAATTAAGTACGATTAACATCTAAAAATCAATTTCGTTCGTATATAATTTATATTAATTAGCCTCGCATTTTGTGAGGCTAATTAATATACTATTTTCACTATAAATTATTATATTGCCAACTATTAATTAGCTATTAATTTTCAACCAAACCAAAGATGAATTTTTTTAAAACGTTTTTAATCACTGCATTAACACTTTTATTGTGTTCTACTACAAACGCACAAGTCAACAATGATGAAGAAAATCTATCATTAAATAGTGGTACTATAGACAACCAATTTGAATATGTTTTTAGAAAATCTGGAAATTTCAAAGGAACTAAAGGCCAAAAATACGAAGCGGTAAAGCAAGCTTGGTTACTTAAATTAAAAGCAAATGTTTTAGATTCGCTAAAGACAACTTACCAAGAGCTCGACAAAACTCAAGTCGTGGTCACAACTCAAGCTAATACTATTGAAAGTTTAAATACTGAATTGAGTGGCACTAAAGAGGAGTTAACAAATACAATTGCTCAAAAAGACAGTATGGAATTATTTGGAATGCCAATGACAAAACCAAATTACAGCCTAACGCTTTGGAGTATTGTTGGTGTTTTATCTGCATTGTTATTATTCTTCATTTATAAATATAAAAGCAGCAACTCTATTACTAAGCAAGCCAATACAAGTTTAGCCGAAATAGAAGAAGAATTTGAAGAGCACAGACGTAATGCCTTAGAGCGTGAACAAAAAGTGAGACGTCAATTACAAGACATGATTAACGAGCAGAAAAAGGCTTAATTAATATCATGATGAACTTGTTTATTCATAGATACTTATTTTAAAGTATCGTATTATGAATCTTTGATTTCATATCTCACAACAATATCAATAAAAATCTGTAATTTTAATTACAGATTTTTTTTATGACTATAACTCGAGCAAAACTCCAAGACTTAAACGATTTAGCATTATTATTTGATGGTTATCGTACATTCTACAAACAAGACTCCAACATCGAAACTGCCAAACGGTTTTTAAAACAACGCATGATAAAGGGTGACTCTATCATCTATATTGCTTATGATAAGGAAAAGGCTATTGGGTTTATGCAACTGTACCCATTATTTTCATCCGTTTCTATGAAACCTATGTATATGCTTAATGACTTGTTTGTGAATTCAAAATATCGTGGTCAAGGTATTGGTGAAACATTGATTAATCGCGCTAAACATTTATGTCAATCTGAAAACAATAAAGGACTAGCCATTCAAACCGCTTTTGATAATCCTGCGCAACATTTATATGAGCGGTTAGGTTTTGTGAAGGATACAGATTTACAATTTTTTTGGAGCAATACATAGATAAAAAAGAAAGACTAGATTGTTTTTTTATCTCTAAAGACGGTAATCCTCTTGGATATTGTTCCACCACTTGATTATTGTAAAGTAATTTTTAAAATAATTCTTTCTTCTTAAAATTGATTTTCCTCATCTTTGCATCATGCGTATAGATATCATAACTGTATTACCAGAATTACTTAAAAGCCCATTTGAAGCTTCCATTTTAAAACGTGCTATTGAAGCCAATTTGGTAAGTGTACATTTCCACAACTTAAGAGATTTTGCAACTGGTGGCTACAAAGCTATTGACGATACTCAATTTGGAGGTGGTGCAGGTATGGTTATGATGGTAGAACCCATAGATAAATGCATTACCAAATTGCAGAGTGAGCGTGACTATGACGAGATTATTTATATGACGCCAGATGGTGAACGTCTTAATCAAGGTATAGCTAATCAAGTATCATTAAAAGAAAATATTATTATTCTCTGCGGACATTATAAAGGTGTAGACCAACGCGTTCGTGATAAGTTTATGACTAGAGAAATATCAATAGGTGATTATGTATTATCTGGTGGAGAATTAGGTGCAGCAGTATTATGTGATGCCATTATAAGATTAATACCTGGTGTTTTAGGCAATGAGACTTCTGCATTGACAGATTCTTTTCAAGATGGATTATTAGCGCCTCCTATTTACACAAAGCCAAGAGAATATGATGGTATGAAAGTGCCTGAGGTTTTATTTAGCGGAAATTTTCCTGAAATAGAAAAATGGCGAGAAGAACAAGCTTATGAAAGAACTAAGCGACTACGTCCAGACTTATTGGATGATTAATTGTTAAAATATTTACTATGGAAAATTACGAATACCTCTATACAGCAAGTACTGCAATATATATTATTGTAAGTATAATTGTTATTACTGCATGTATTCTACTATATACTAAAATACGAACAACTGCTACGATTATAATTTTAATTGGGAGTGTGCTGGCTTTTATATTTAATATGGGTCAAATATTTTTGAGTCTAATAGCTGGGCGATATGATATAGACACCTATATCCAAGTCAATGCAATTACAAGTGTTTTAAACACTTTAGCTTATGGCATGTTTTGTATAGGCTTATTACTTTTTGTCGTTAATGATCTAAAAAAAGAAGAACCAAAAAATGAATTCTTAGATTAAAGTGTTAAGGATTACTCGTGCATATTTATTTTATAATTAGATATTCGTGATTGCTTCGCAGTTACAACGACATCCTTTTGATCACTTTAGGAATAAAAAGATATAGTGGAAAGCCTGACGCAACTAAGCAAAAAAGCGCAGTAGCGTAACACACAAAATAAACAAATTAATAATTGCCAATTATCAATTATTAACTATCTTTGCACCCACTTTTGGATTAACCTCTGGCGAGAATCGCGAATGTTGGTTTGAAACAATCATTATAAATAGTATAAAATGAGTTCTTTATTAAAATTTGTACAAGACGAGTTTGTAACAAAAAAAGATTTTCCAGAATTTGGAGCTGGTGATACATTAACCGTGTATTACGAAATTAGAGAAGGAAGTAAAACACGTACACAGTTTTTTAAAGGTGTGGTTTTACAAGTTAAAGGAGCAGGTACCTCTCAAACATTTACAATTAGAAAGATGTCTGGAACTATTGGAGTAGAGCGTATCTTCCCAATTAATTTACCAGCACTTCAAAAGATTGAAGTTAATAAAAGAGGTAAAGTTAGAAGAGCTAGAATCTTTTACTTTAGAGGTCTTACTGGTAAGAAAGCTAGAATTAAAGAAGTTAGAAGAAAATAACCTTCGACTAGATAAATTTTATAAAGCCTTGACAATTAATTGTCAAGGCTTTTTTGGTTATTAACTTTTGTTGATAACTACGGTTCATAAAATGTGAATATCTCTAGTGGTCATAAATTTGAAATACTCAAACAAAATCATACATTTACTAAACAATTAACAACAAACCTAGTTTGGTTTTGAATTTAATTTCAAATTAATGTTAAATTGTATTAAAGAAACGTTCTTTATATTAGATACAGTTTTTTGAGGTTTTAGAAAAATCATGTGTAAGCATGTAACTATAAAATCATGAAACTTAAAATATATTAGATGTGTAAGCAGGTAATAGACTTTTAGGTGGAAAGCTTAGAAAAAGTAGTAGAATCGAAAGTGACTGCGAAAAGGAAGAGCAATGTATATTGTAATATTTAACACGCAAGTGAACAATTGTAACATTACACATCAAGAAAAACAATCTAAACGAAGCCTAGTAATAACAGGTCAATACATTTTGAAAGTTATGAACAGTTTCATTGATATAGTGACACTTGAACCGAAAAAAGATGAGAGAACGAAAGTTCAGTTATCTTAGTTTTATCAGCAATGTTAAATAGGTCATGTGAAGCTATTTCAAAAAAGCCATGTCAACGTAGTCAGCTACAGTGATATGGCTTTTGTTTTTTTAGAAACTGATGTTTTTTAATAATTTGTTATTGAACTACAAATTACTAAATTATCACTCAGAGAATATCTGCCAAACTTAGAGTAACAAAAAAACCCTTAAACCTATCCTAAACCTCTTTTACAAAACCACTCAATTTTCGTATATTTGCACAGCTTAAATTCTAAGCATTTTTAATACATTAAATTCTAAATACTTTATGGCAAATACTCCTACAATCATTTATACAAAAACAGATGAAGCTCCTGCATTAGCAACACACTCGCTGTTACCAATTATAAAATCGTTTACAAAATCGTCAAACATTAATATTGAGAGCAGAGACATTTCATTAGCTGCTCGAATTTTGGCAAATTTTCCAGATTTTTTAACGGAGTCACAACGTGTACCAGATGCATTGGCAGAATTAGGAGAGTTAGCCAAAAGCCCAGAAGCAAATATCATTAAACTTCCAAATATTAGTGCTTCTGTACCGCAATTGAAAGCTGCGATTACAGAATTACAAGAGAAAGGTTATAGCTTACCAAGCTATCCAGACGAACCTGCTAATGATGATGAGAAAGCGATTAAAACACGTTATAATAAAATTAAAGGTAGTGCCGTAAACCCTGTATTACGTGAAGGAAACTCTGATAGACGTGCACCTAAAGCTGTTAAGAATTTTGCAAAAATGAATCCGCACTCTATGGGAGCATGGTCTCCAGATTCTAAAACACATGTAGCAACAATGACTCATGGTGATTTTGCTCACAACGAAGTTTCTGTAACTCTAGAAGATGCTGCCACAGTTAAAATTGTTCATACAGATACCTCTGGTAATGCAACCGTTTTAAAAGATGGTTTATCCTTACTTAAAGGTGAAATCATTGATGCAACAATTATGAGCAAAAAAGCATTGCTTGAGTTTTTAGAAGAACAAGTAGAAGATGCTTTAGATAAAAGTGTGTTGTTTTCATTGCACATGAAAGCAACCATGATGAAAGTTTCTGATCCAATTATTTTTGGTCATGCAGTTCGTGTGTTCTTTAAAGATTTATTCGAAAAGCATGGTAAGATATTCGATAAAATTGGGGTTGATGTTAATAATGGTTTTGGAAACTTACTCGAAAAATTAAACGAATTACCTAAAGATAAACATGACGAAATAAGAGATGACATTAGATATGCTCTTCACCATAGTGCAGATTTAGCGATGGTAAATAGCGATCGAGGAATCACAAATTTACACGTGCCAAGTGATGTCATTATTGATGCGTCTATGCCTGCAATGATTCGTACTTCTGGACAAATGTGGAATCCAGATGGCAAACTACAAGATACAAAAGCGGTTATTCCAGATAGTAGTTATGCTGGAATTTACACTGCAACTATAAATTTCTGTAAAAAGCATGGTGCTTTTGACCCTACAACCATGGGAACGGTTCCTAACGTTGGATTAATGGCTCAAAAAGCTGAAGAGTATGGTTCTCATGATAAAACATTTGAGATTTCTTCAAAAGGTAAAGTAGAAGTTGTAGATACTTCAGGTAACGTATTGACATCTCATAAAGTTGAAATAGGTGATATTTGGAGAATGTGTCAAGTTAAAGATGCACCAATTCAGGATTGGGTAAAATTAGCAGTGACTCGTGCAAAAGCGTCTCAAACTCCTGCCGTTTTCTGGTTAGATAAAAAGAGAGCTCATGATGCAGAATTAATCAAAAAAGTAAATACATATTTACAAGATCATGATACATCAGGTCTAGATATTAGAATCCTCTCCCCTATTAAAGCGACTGAGTTCACTTTAGAGCGCATTAAAGATGGAAAGGATACAATCTCAGTTTCTGGAAACGTTTTACGTGATTATTTAACAGATTTATTTCCTATCCTAGAATTAGGAACCAGTGCAAAAATGCTATCAATTGTTCCTTTGATGAATGGTGGTGGTTTGTTTGAAACTGGTGCTGGTGGATCTGCTCCAAAACACGTGCAACAGTTTACTCAAGAAAACCATCTACGTTGGGATTCTTTAGGTGAATTTTTAGCGCTTGCCGTGTCTTTAGAGCACTTCGGAAATGTGAACAATAACAAAAAAGCAGTCATTTTATCGGAAACTTTAGATGACGCAACCGAGAAACTATTAGCAAACGGAAAATCACCTTCTAGAAAAGTTAACGAATTAGATAACAGAGGAAGTCACTTCTATTTATCTTTATTTTGGGCAGAAGCTTTAGCCAACCAAGATCAAGACGACGATTTGAAAAATGAATTTGCACAAGTTTTTAAAGACTTACAAGCTCATGAATCTAAAATTGTTGAAGAACTAAACACAGTTCAAGGAGAAGCAATGGACATTAAAGGGTATTATGAGCCAAATGAGGACATAACCTCTAAAGCGATGAGACCTAGCGCAACGTTAAATAAGATTATAGGATAATAATCTTCTAATTATAAATAAAATAAGGCCATCTTTCAAAAGATGGCCTTATTTTATTTATAATATGTTCAATTCATCATTAAACAATTTGAACATTCATTTATACTCTTAAAAAGTTATCTTATTTTTATGTTATGACAAAAGACCAACTTACAGCCTGCCACAGCAGAATCAAGCCCTTTATTCACAATACACCTGTCTTATCGTCTAGACTAGTCAATAATCTTGTAGGAGCAGACGTCTATTTTAAATGCGAGAATTTTCAAAAAACTGGTGCTTACAAAATGCGTGGTGCAACAAATGCTATTATGCAACTTACTAAAGAGCAAAAAGAAAAAGGAGTAGTTACGCATTCTTCTGGAAATTTTGCGCAAGCTTTATCT
>CAJQOA010000056.1 GCA_905479815.1 uncultured Psychroserpens sp. | reverse complement strand
CAGATTGATAACCACAATGAAATAGCACAAGATGAAGCTAATGAACAATTAGATGCAAAGGTGCAGGAAGCTACTTTTATAATTAATAGTCCATTGCCAGCAGCAACACTTCAAGTTGCAAAAATGACTGGTAATTATCATATTGTTGCTGGTGCATTTCGTGTTGAAGCGAACTCTGACAAGAAAGTACAGCAACTAAAAGACAAAGGCTTCAAGGCTCGTAAGATTGGTGTTAACCGATACGGACTTCACGAAGTTGTCTATTCTAGTCACACAGATCGCGTAGACGCCATAAACGCATTACGTGTCATCAAACGTACGCACAATCGTGATGCTTGGTTATTAGTTAAAGCTTTAGACTAAAACTCAGCTTTAAAATTCCATAAACTAAAATTTAATTTCAGGTATTTAAGATACAAAATCATCTTATCTTTGCAGTCTTAAATTAAGCATGATTTTATGTGCTTAAGAAATTATAAAACTACCCATTAATGGAACCAAGAACAGCATTTCAGTCTAAAACAGTAATGACCGATTTGGTATTGCCTAGTGAAACCAATCCCATAAACAATCTTTTTGGAGGCGAATTATTAGCACGTATGGATCGTGCTGCAAGTATTGCTGCGCGACGTCATAGTAGACGAATCGTTGTAACAGCAGCTGTAAATCACGTTGCTTTTAATAGATCTGTACCTTTAGGTAGTGTTGTTACTATTGAAGCAAAAGTCTCTAGGGCATTTTCAACGTCTATGGAAGTTTTTATGGATGTTTGGATAGAAGATAGAGAATCTGGTGAGTGCATAAAAGCCAACGAAGCTATTTATACGTTTGTTGCTGTAGATGAAACTGGCCGTCCAGTAAAAGTACCTGAATTAGTTCCTGAAACTGCATTAGAAGTAGAACGTTTTGACGCAGCTTTACGTCGTAAACAATTGAGTTTGGTTGTTGCAGGAAAAATGAAACCTACTGATGCAACTGAGTTGAGAGCTTTGTTTCTATAGCAAATCCTCTTAAAATAATTTCAAAACGTTATCACATTTTGTAAATCCAACTCGCTGGATTTTCAGGATTAGACTCTTTAAACACACCAAAACCTAACATAGTTTCACCTGCATTATTTGTAAACACTTCTCCAATCTCTTGTTTTGCAGTCACTTTATCTCCTTTACGAACATACACTTTAAATAGATTTCTATAAATAGTAATGTAATTACCATGTCTAATTAAAACGACTGGATTAGAATTTTTTTGACCAGAAACAGCTAACACTTCTCCCTCAAAAACAGCTCTTACTTTAGCATTTCTATCTGTAGCAATTCGTACGCCTTTACTATTAATTTTTACAGATGGATCTATTGGAGAAGGTTGTGTGCCAAAACGCACCTTCACAACACCTTTAACAACTGGCCAAGGCAATTTACCTTTATTAGCTGCAAAATTCTTAGCAATCAATTTTGCTTCTGGTGTTAATGCAAATCCTTTTGATGATTTTGATTTACCTGCTTTTTTATTTGATGCAGCAATCGCTTCTCTAATTAATCTATTAATCTCTTTATCAATAGCGTCAATTTCTTGTTGCTTCTTTTTGATCTTAAACGAATAAGAACTTAGATTTTGCCTTATAGAAGCCATCAACACATCTTGCGCTTTGAGTTCTTTTTCTAGCTCTTTTTTAGCTGCTCTATTTTCTACTATAAGCTTATCCTTATCTCCTTTTTGACGTAATAAATCTGTATTTAATTCTTGGAGTTTTGTTGTTTTCTCTTTGATTAAATCACCTTGTTCCTTTTGATAATCTGCATATTGTTTGATATACTGAAGGCGTTTGTAGGCTTGCTTAAAATCATCTGAAGACAATAAAAACATCACGCGACTTTGCTCAGATTTGTTTTTATAAGATTTGACAATCATTTCAGAATAGTCCTTTTTAAGTGCCGTTAATTGGTCTCTTAAACTTGATATTTCGTTTTGATTCGCATTAATTTCACGCGTCAATAAATTGGCTTGATCGTTGGTAACTTTGATAAGGTTTCGTCTTATGCTTACTTTAAGGTTAAGGTCTTCAACTAGTGAAATCACTCCCTTTTCCTCTTTCTTATCACTAGAATATAAGCTATTGAGTATTTTTAATTCCTTCTGAAACTTAACACGCTTAGCCTCTAATGCTTTTTGTTTAGGACTTTGTGCTTCCGAAGTAAAACTATTCAGAAGTAAAAAAAAGAATAGAATATAGGTGAGTTTATTTAGCATCTTCTAGTATTATTTCTTCAAAACCTGAAGGTATTTTAAATGGAAATCTAACTTCTTCATTTATAGAAACCGATTTATATTCCATTAAAACATTAAGCTCTTCACTATCTTCTACAGCAATTATTTTGATGTTTTGTGGTAATACTTCTTTATCAACTTCTTGATATCCTGTATAATCTATTTGAAGAAACCGTTTTTTTAAGGGTTGCATTAATTGCTGAGAATCCATTTTAAAATGTGATGGGTTAAACAACAAAAATAACTCTAGTAATGTGCTTTGGTTTTTAGGTTGCAATATGTAAGATGCTTCATTATTAGAAATCACATACGTATCATCTTTTAAATCAAAAAGTGACTCTCCAATCAACAAACTCTGCACTTTTTTAAAGTTTAACTCTACACCTAATAAATCACTTAGCAACTGGTAGTCACCATCAAAATATTGGTCATTTATTTTATCATAAAACTGAACACGGTCTGGTGTAATCATCGCTCTAGCTAAACCTAGCGTAGCGCTAAGCCAAATGGTTTTATCGGTTTCCATTCTAAGATTAAGCGTATATCCAGACTCTTTAAGACCATCAATAATGTCTATCTTAACTTTAGCTTGGAGTGTTTTAAATTTAACTTCTCGCTTACCGCTTTCTTTAATTAATTGTTTCGCAGTAAGTTTAGAATCAACTTTGCCGTTAGCAACAATACTACGTGCTGAATTACAAGAAACTCCTAACATTAGGAAAAAGCAGGCGGTACCAATTTTTAATACTCTCATAGATTATTGATCTTTCAATAAGGCTT
>CAJQOA010000055.1 GCA_905479815.1 uncultured Psychroserpens sp. | reverse complement strand
AAAAGATGAAAAAATTAAAGAAAAGAATACACCTACTATTTGTTGCATTTACTATTAGTGCCTCAATGGTGACTTTTATCTCCTGTAGTAATGATGATGCTACAGTTGAGGACGTGATTGAAGACGTTGGTGATACAGATTTTGAAGCTATAGATTGGACTTCAGAAACACACAGTAAGGATGCAGACCCGAATTTTAATGAAGTTTTTGATGATACTGCTGTAAAAAGACTTGATATCGTTGTTACCGAAACACGTTGGCAAAGTATGCTAGATGATATGACAGAAACTTATGGAACTTTTGGAGCTGGAGGTGGACAAGGTGCTGGATTAATTGATACAGATGAAAATCCGATTTTTGTTCCAGCAGAAGTGTTTTATAATGGATTAGAATGGTATCGTGTTGGTGTTCGTTTTAAAGGAAACTCTAGTTTACAAACGAGTTGGCAAAATGGGATTTTAAAATTATCACTCAAATTAGATTTTGATGAGTTTGAAGATGATTATCCACAAATAGATAACCAACGTTTTTATGGATTTAAAAAACTGAGCCTTAAAAATAATTTTGATGACAAATCAATGCTTCGTGAAAAAGTAGCAGGTGATGTGTTTAGAAATGCTGGATTAGTTGGTTCTCATACGGCATTTTATACACTGTATGTAGATCATGGTGATGGACCACAATACTTTGGTTTGTATACTTTAGTTGAAGAGGTTGATGATACTGTTTTAGATACACAATTCTCAGATGATGATGGTAATTTGTATAAGCCTGATGGTGATGCAGCTAGCTTTGCGGCAGGAACTTATGATGAAGATGAGTATGTGAAGAAAACAAATGAAGATGAGGCAGATTTTTCAGACGTAGCCAATTTGTTAGAAACTATACATGATGTAGCAAGAACATCAGACCCAACAACATGGAGAGCAAATATGGAAACTGTATTTGATACCGATGTGTTTTTAAAATATTTAGCAGTTAATACTGTGATTCAAAATTGGGATACTTATGGTAAAATGACTCATAATTATTTTTTATATAACAATTCAGACACTAGTAAGTTAACATGGATTCCATGGGATAATAATGAAGCTTTGCAATTAGGGAAAATGGGTGGTTCACTTGCCTTAGACTTTTCTGAATTAAATGATTCAGAGTGGCCTTTAATAGGATATATGTATCAAGATCCAGTATATAAAGCGCAATACGATACTTACGTTCAAGAGGTTGTAGATGGTGTATTTAATGTTAGTACCATTCAATCTCAATATGCAACATATTCTGCTTTAATTGAACCATATGCAACTTCCGAAATTCAAGGTTTTTCATTCTTGAATAATAGTTCAGAGTTTCAGATAGCAGTAAACGAACTAAACTCACATGTTGTGTCTCGTGCAGTAGCAGTTAACGATTATTTAGATTAGTGATTTTTTTGATTGATTAGTTACTAGTTTTTGTGAAAAGCTTCGTTATAAATTGCGAAGCTTTTTTTATGAAATTCACAAGTTTTTTTTGAAAAACACATCTAAATTAAAACATATAAATGTTAAACCCTATGAGGCTATATAAAATGAAACTTACAATAACGTTATGTTCAATGCTAATGACATTTAGTCTTTTTGCACAAGGACCTCCAGGTGGTCAAAGAGGAAGAGGTGGCAGTCAAGATGGGAAGTCTCAAAGAGAAAAACCGAGTGCTTTAAAAATAATGAAGTTATTAGATGCTAATGATGATGGTCAAATTGATAGAGATGAAGCGTCTCAGGATAAAAGAGGTAAAATTTCAGAAGATTTTAATCAAATTGATACTAATGGTGATGGTTTTATTGATTTAGAAGAACTTGAAACATCTTTAAATGATAAGAAACCTAAGAAAATTTCCGCAGAAAAAATCATGAAGTTAGTAGATGATAATGGAGATGGCACTCTAAATGAATTAGAAGTTGCAGCAAAAAATAAACGTCAACTATTAAAAGAATTTGATACTATTGATATTAATAAAGATAATGAACTTGATTTGGAAGAATTGAAAGCTTTTTATTCAAAAAATAAAAATAAAAACAAGAAGAAGAAAAGACAAAGAGCGTAAATTTTAAAGCTAAGATAATAGATGAAGAATTTAAAATATAGTATAAGTTTTGTTGTTTTGAGTATAATGCTCAGCTGCAATAGTCATAAAAGTACAACAGAGAAAAGCCAAGAGGAACACTCTCATAATGGCGAAACATCACATAGTCATAATGACTATTTTGGATCGTACACTTTAAATGATAACGGATATGAAACGATAACTAAAGTAACTATTGAAGGCGATGTTAGAACTATGGTTACAAATGCGTTACCAAATCATAAAACAGGAGATTTTCCAAATCAAGGGAACCCTAATACTATTTCTGCTCAAGAAAAAACCTATACATTTCCTGTAAACCCAAAATATACAGGAAATGCAGAATGGATTAGAGAACCAGGTATTGCTTTAAATGGAATAAAGTTTGAACCAGGGACAGCTGAAGTAGTGATTTGTGATACTGGAGAAAACTATCGAGTAGAAGCCTTTCAGGATGTTATAGATCTAGGCCTTGATTTTAATAATGCACATGTGCAACCAACAGGCGCTTACCATTATCATGGTTCACCAACGTCAGTTATTGAAAAGTTTGATACTGGAGAGGATTTAGTTCATGTTGGATTTGCTCATGATGGTTTTCCAATGTATTATTCTAAGAGTGGAAAATATAAACCAAGTTTTAGATTGTTAAATGGA
>CAJQOA010000054.1 GCA_905479815.1 uncultured Psychroserpens sp. | reverse complement strand
AATTATGCTAGTTGCAGACACGTTTAGACCTGCAATGTTTGTTGCTATGAGTGCTTACAGCAAACCAGAAAATAAAACACGCTCTGTTACTCTTATTCGTTTAGCAATAAACTTAGGGTACTCTGCTGGACCTGCTGTTGGAGGTTTGATTATTACAACTATGGGTTATAGTGGTTTATTTTGGATTGATGGGATTACATGTATATTAGCCACAATTCTATTAGTAAAAGTGCTGAATCCTAAGGTTTCTAAAACAATTGATGAATTTGTAGTAGAAAACCCAACCTCAGTATATAAAGATAAACCATTCTGGATTTTCTTTTTTGCTATGTTAGTTTTTGCAGTGATATTTTTTCAATTATTTTCTGCTATGCCTTTGTATTACAAAGATATTCACTCATTAAATAAAATTGAAATAGGACTCTTGTTAGGTTGTAACGGTCTTATCATATTCTTATTTGAAATGCCTCTCATAAGTTGGCTTGAGAAAAGTAATTTTAGTAAAGTTGGGTTAATACTATTTGGAGCCATATTAACAAGTCTTAGTTTCCTTGTGCTTACGCTCACCTCATGGACTGGCATACTAATCATTGGTATGTTATTTATGACTGTTGGAGAAATGATTGCATTTCCATTCTCTAATTCTTTTGCAATGGACCTTGCTAAAAAAGGAAATCAAGGAGAATATATGGCCATGTATATCATGTCATTCTCTGTTGCTAGTGTCTTTGGATTTAACGTTGGATTACAAATAATTGCAGGAATAGGTTTTAATAACGCATGGATGATTATGTCTGTTTTAGGAGGTGTATGTGTATTCTTATTATTCATATTGAAATCTTATATCAATCGTAAAAAACAAGTTCTATGAATTTAAATCAAATCACTATACCATCATTAGATGTAAAAAAAGCCCTTGAGTTTTATAAAACTTTAGGGCTAAATTTAATTGTAGATGCTTTACCTAATTATGTTCGACTTGAATGTCCTGACGGAAATGCAACCTTCTCAATCCATAAGGTCGATGAATTACCAAAAGGTGATGGACTTAAAATTTACTTTGAAGATGACAATCTAGATAATCTTGTAAAAAATCTTCAGAGTAAAAACATAGAATTCATTTCATTGCCAGAAGACAAACCTTGGTTATGGCGAGAAGCACATCTAAAAGATGTAGACAATAATCACATCATTCTATTTTCTGCAGGTAAAAACAGACTAAATCCACCTTGGCGAATTTAGTTTTATTGAACAAGACTTTTTTAAGGTAAGTCTTCTTCTAAATAAATTAGTCATATAAAACAGGTTCTAGAGTTTCAATTTCTGGTATTTCTGTAATTTCATATTCTCCTTCTATGGAATAAAACTCTAATTCAGTCGGCATTTTATCCGTTCCAAATACCATTACTCCAATCAGCTCTTTGTTTTTACCTTTGCCTACATAATCAATTATAAGATTCCCTTTTTGAATTTCCGAATTAAAATGATCTCCAAACATTATTGTTGGACATTTTTCGCAACCACATCTTGCAATAACTCTGAGATCCTGAATTAAATCAATCCATTCTAATTTTTCTTTCTCAAATAAATAAGTGAGAAATTCAATTTCTATTATTCTTAATATTCTTTTATCTGGAATACTATATTTCATGCTAATACAAATCTACTTTAAAACTGTAAACTCAATTTTAGAATCATTAAACACCGAATGTGTTTGCGTTTTAAAATCGCTCTCTTTTGCTTTATAGATGTTTGGTACAAATGTTTGCGGATTTAAATCAATCAACGGAAACCAAGTACTTTGAACCTGTACCTGCAGCTTATGACCTTTTTTAAAGGTATGGTGTACATCTTGTAATTTAATATTCACATCTGTTGGTTGGTTAGGCACAAATGGTTCTGGGGTTTCAAAACTATTTCTAAAACGGCCACGCATCACTTCGCTTCGCACCATTAAATGATAATTACTCATTTTTAAATGATCTTGCATACCGTCTTCTTGCTCCTCAGCATCTGCAGGATGCACATCAATAATTTTCACAACCCAATCGGCATCTGTACCAGTAGTTGATACATTAAGCTGCGCCAAAATATCTCCAGCTAAAGTTAAATCATCTTCTAAAATTTCGGTTTCAAATACGAGAACATCTGGACGACGTGCAGCAAAACGTTGATCGTCTGTCATATATTTTCGAGGCGTAAACACGGTTTTAATATCTTCGGAATAAGGCACAGGGCGTTTTAAATCGCTAATGAATTTCTCGCTAGTATTTCCTTTTTTAGAATTAGACAATTCTTGATTTGCGTTAAGGTACATTGATTGTTTTTGGGCTTGCTCTGGAGGCCAGCTATCAAAACTGCTCCATTCTTTTTTACCAGAATCAAAGACATAAGCTTCAGGTAATCCTGAATTTTTATCCCCTTTTCCTTTTAAGAAATGATTAAAGAATTTCGTTTCAATATCACGTTGAAATTTTAGAGAGATAGAATCTCCGAAGAAATAATTACCCACATAATTTTTAACGTCACTTCTCGCCCATCTGCCGTGATCCCATGGTCCAAAAACCATTGTGTTATAATTATCAGGATTATGCTTCTCTATCGTTTTATAAGTTTCAAAAGGACCATATAAATCTTCTGCATCAAATAAACCGCCAACAACCATTGTTGCAACACTAGACTTTACATCTTTCAAATTTTGGATAAGCCCTTTAGACTTCCAAATGGTATCATAGTTTGGATGGTCTACTATTTCTTTCCAAAAGACATCATCAATTCTATCGGTTTGTTTTACAGATGTATCATCTGGTGTATCATATTGAAAGTATTTATTCAAATTACTCAAAGGTCCAGCATCAAGAAAAAACTGATATTGATCTTGTGATTTCATTTCTGGAAATGTATACCAAGCAGAATCTGTTGGTGTATCTTTTGTTGTTCCAAATAAAGACACTGCTCTAAAGTAACTTAATAAGAAAGCACCATTGTGATGAAAATCATCAAAAAAGAAATCGCCTATACAGGCTTGAGGCGATGCTGCTTTTAAAGCTGGATGCGCATCTATTGTAGAATATGTGGAGTAAAATCCAGGATATGAAATTCCCCAAGTCCCAACATTACCATTATTATTTTCAACATTATTCACCAGCCAATCAATAGTATCATAAGTATCTGATGATTCGTCAATTTGAGAATTGTCAGTTTTATTTGGAATATAAGCACGCATATTATCATAAACGCCTTCACTCATCCAACGACCTCTAACATCTTGATAAACCACAATATTACCTTCCTTCATTAAATGAACATTTGGTCCAATTTTGGTTTTAAACTCATCTTCTCCATAAGGCTTTGAACTGTATGGTGTTCGCATCATCAAAATTGGATAGGTTTTACTTGTGTCTTTTGGAGAGTAAATTGTAGTGTGCAACTTAATCCCATCACGCATTTCAATAGTGACTTCTTGTTTATCATAATTATCCTTAACGTATGTGTCTACGACTTCAGCTTCAGAAGTTTCTATGGTATCTTTATTCGTTTTATTACATGACGTTGTTATAAATGCAAGTAGCATTATAAACTTAAAAATAGTTTTCATTGAGCTTTAAAATTTTGATTGACTAAATTTACAAAAACTAATAGCTTTTTTGCACAAATGAAATACATACATCTCCTTTTTATTTTTCTATTCCTATTTATGGGTTGTGAAAACACGAAAAACATTTCAGAAGAAGAAACAACGACCATAGAAGAAAAGTACGTTCCTGTATTAGAACCTAATCGTTATAACGTCGCTTTTTTAATTATGGATGGTGTTTTTAATACCGAATTAACGGCGCCTTTTGACATTTTTCAGCATACTATTTTTAGAGATAGCATCAAACCTATGAATGTTTTCACAGTTGCTAATACTGATAATGCAATCGTTACTTTTGAAGGCATGCGTATACTTCCAGATTTTAATTATTTAAAGGACGAATTACCAAAAATTGATATTCTTGTGGTTCCAAGTGCAGAACATCATTTAGATACAGATTTGGATGACAAGGCTATGATTGAGTTTGTAAAACGCATTGATAAAGACGCGCAATTTATAACATCTCATTGTGATGGTGCCTTTGTATTAGCTCAAGCTGGATTATTAGAGAATACGATTTCTACAACGTTCCCAAGTGATATTGATACTATGCGTGAACGTTTTCCTAATCTAGATATTAGAAAAGATGTCTTGTTTGTACATGATGGAAAATATATCACCTCAGCTGGTGGCGCAAAATCATTTGAAGCTGCTTTATATCTTTGTGAATTTCTCTACGGAAAAGAGATTGCTCAAAGTTTGGCTGGTGGATTGGTAATTGATTGGAATTTAAAGGAAGTACCTCATCTTATTATTGAAGACTAAATCACTTAAGAGGCTTCACTTCATTATGTTTAATAACATGTGATAATACTATTTGTGTTTTAGTTTCTCCATAGATAATCAATTGGTCAATAAATACCTCTAAGTGTTTTTGATTTTTTAAAACGACTTCCATTACAATGTTTTCGTTACCTGTAATACGATAACAATTTAGGACCTCATCATAGGTTTTCACTTTCTCAAGAAAAGGCTTTAACATGCCCATAAATGCTCTTACCGTTATGAGTGCTTTTAGTTGGTAACCAACTTCAAAAGGAGACACGAGAGTATTATAATTTTGTATAACTCCAGAATCTTCCATCTTTTTTATACGCTCTGAAACTGCTGGAGAACTAATACCAACTTGTCTGCCAATTTCTGCATTAGATTGTCTTGCATTTAGCTGCAAACATTTTAAAATCTTCCAATTGAGGTTATCCAAAGTCATTTAAGGCAAATAAGAAAAATACGTTAATAATTAAAGCAAATATACGATTTTACATTAATATCGAAAGCTAAATATCAAAACTTGTCACTAAATTTGATACCATTGCTATTGAAAAAATGAATTACCAGATCCCATCACATTTATCTGAACTGCCTATATATCAAAAGGCTATGGATATTCTCGTACTATCGAGAAATATCTCCACATATTTAAATCAAGATTTATCATACTTAAGACATGATGGCTCTGAGGATAGTGATATTTATTTTTCGGGAGATATCATTCAGCAATCAGAATCCTTAGCTCCTGAGATTGAAAAGGCTCAAGCCGAGCGTTTTTCAGAAAACAAATACAAACATCTAGATTCTTTAGAACGTTTGACACATCGTTTACATATAAACTGTAATCGCTTACAACATTGCAATAGTAACGGGAAAGATTATTTACCTATTCTTCAAAATGAATTAAAGAAATTTAAACGTTTGCAACGCAGTTGGATGATGACTTTATAAGTTACTCCTTATTCTCAACTTTAATTTGAGCACGATGTTCAATTGGAAAATTACAAGAGTTAGCAATAAAGCAGAGCTTGTTAGCTTCCTTATGCAATTCTAAAGCTTTATCAATCATTTCTTTGTTTGAAACTGTAACTAAAGGATGTAATTCTACAGAAGTAAAAGCGCCACTTCCATCAGGTTTCAATTCTAGAATCCCGATAGCTTCATCTGAGTAATCAATAAGTTCAATTCCATTTTGAGCACACACATAGAAGTAAGACATCATATGACAAGACGACAATGCAGATAATAGTAAATCTTCTGGATTATATTTGGTTGCATCACCTTTAAAAGCTTTAGCTGCGGAAATCGTCAATGGAGATTTATCGTCTATAAAAACCTGATGTGTTTTTCCATTAACAGAAACATCCAATGCATCTTTAGCAGACCATTTAGCTTGTACTTTGAATTCTTTTTTGAACATGCTTACATATTCCTTCTATACTGACCTCCTACTTCAAACAATGCGTTTGTAATTTCTCCTAAAGAACACACTTTACAAACATCCATTAGTGCTTCAAATATATTCTCATTACTAATGGCTTTACGCTGTAAATCTTTTAGTAATTGTTGAGTATCATTAGCTTTATGAAGATTCTCTAATGTCTTAATTTGAAATAGTTTTTCTTCTTCTGTAGCACGAATGACTTCCGCAGGTAAAACTGTTGGAGATCCTGTACTACTTAAAAATGTATTCACACCTATAATTGGAAATTCTCCATTATGCTTCAACGTTTCGTAGTATAAACTTTCTTCTTGAATTTTGCTTCGTTGGTACATCGTTTCCATAGCACCTAAAACACCACCACGTTCTGTAATACGATCAAATTCTAACAATACTGCTTCTTCAACCAAATCGGTTAATTCTTCAATAATGAATGATCCTTGAATTGGATTCTCATTTTTATTCAACCCTAATTCTTTATTAATAATCAACTGTATTGCCATCGCACGACGTACAGATTCTTCTGTAGGTGTTGTAATAGCTTCATCATACGCATTTGTATGTAATGAATTACAGTTATCGTAGATCGCATATAAGGCTTGAAGTGTGGTACGAATATCATTAAAATCAATTTCCTGTGCATGTAAACTACGACCAGACGTTTGAATATGATACTTCAACATTTGTGCTCTAGAATTAGCACCATATTTATTTTTCAACGCTTTAGACCAAATCTTTCTAGCCACACGGCCAATTACAGCATATTCTGGATCAATTCCGTTTGAGAAAAAGAACGATAAGTTTGGACCAAATTTATTGATATCCATCCCTCTCGATAAATAGTACTCTACGTAAGTAAATCCGTTAGACAATGTAAATGCTAATTGTGAAATTGGATTAGCTCCAGCTTCGGCAATATGATATCCAGAAATAGACACCGAATAAAAATTACGAACATTATTTTCAATGAAATATTCTTGAACATCTCCCATTAATCGTAGTGCAAATTCCGTAGAAAAAATACACGTGTTTTGTGCTTGATCTTCTTTTAAAATATCTGCTTGAACCGTTCCACGAACTTGAGCTATAGTTTTTGTTTTAATATCTGCATAAACAGCTTCTGGTAATACTTGATCTCCAGTAACTCCTAAAAGCATTAATCCTAATCCGTTATTACCTTCTGGCAATTCACCATTATAATTAGGGCGTTCTTTACCTTTATATATCTTAGCTATTTTAGCTTCAACGTCTTTTTCTAATCCGTTTTCAACGATGTACATTTCACATTGTTGATCAATGGCAGCATTCATAAAGAATCCTAACAACATTGGAGCTGGACCATTAATGGTCATACTCACAGAGGTCATTACATTGGCTAAATCAAAACCAGAATATAATTTTTTGGCATCATCTAAACAACATATAGATACGCCTGCATTACCAATTTTACCGTAAATATCTGGTCTGTGATCTGGATCATTTCCGTAGAGCGTCACACTATCAAAAGCAGTAGATAAACGCTTAGCTGGCAATCCCATACTTACATAGTGAAAACGACGGTTGGTACGTTCTGGACCACCTTCTCCTGCAAACATACGTGCTGGATCTTCACCTGTTCTCTTAAATGGATATAATCCTGAAGTAAATGGAAATTCACCAGGTACATTTTCTTGTAACGTCCAACGTAAAATATCTCCCCAAGCTTGATACTTAGGTAATGCTACTTTTGGAATCTGAGAATGTGATAACGATTCTGTATGTGTTTCAATTTTTATCTCTTTATCACGAACTTTAAATGTATAGATTGGATTTTTGTATTTATTCACTTTCTCATCCCAACCCATAATCACTTCCCAGTTGTAAGGATCTAGATTTAGTTTAACGCGATCAAACTCTGAAACGAGTAGTTTTGCAAAGTCTTTGTTCTCCTCATTAACCAATTTTAAAATAGCATCATTAATACCAGCTTTATCTAATTCTGGAACATTACCAACAACAGATTCTAAAGTTTTATAAATTCCGTAAAGTCTTTGAGCAACTTCTACTTGTTGATTAGCTGTTTTATCGTAAGCACGATTACTTTCAGCAATTTCAGATAAATAACGTGTTCTTGCTGGCGGAATAACAAAAATCTTCTCGCTCATTTCGTCGGAAATTTGAAACGTCGAGTTTAAGTCTGTCTTCGTTTTTTCAACCAACTTATCCATGATTGCTTTGTAAAGCGTATTCATTCCTGGATCATTGAATTGTGATGCGATCGTACCAAAAACTGGCAAATCATCTTGATGCACATCCCATAAATGGTTGTTACGCATGTATTGTTTTTTCACATCGCGCAACGCATCTAGAGATCCTCTTTTATCAAACTTATTAATGGCAACCAAATCTGCAAAATCAAGCATATCGATTTTTTCGAGTTGTGTTGCTGCTCCAAATTCTGGAGTCATCACATATAAGGATACATTACTGTGTTCTATAATTTCGGTATCTGATTGTCCAATACCTGATGTTTCTAATACTATAAGGTCAAACTCTGCAGCTTTTAATACTTCAACAGCTTCGTTAACATACTTAGATAATGCTAAATTAGATTGACGTGTTGCCAAACTACGCATGTAAACTCTTGGTGAGTTAATAGCATTCATTCTAATTCTATCTCCTAAAAGAGCGCCTCCTGTTTTACGTTTTGATGGATCTACAGAAACGATACCAATTGTTTTTTCTGGAAAGTCAATTAAAAAACGTCTTACTAGCTCATCAACTAAACTAGATTTCCCAGAGCCTCCTGTTCCTGTAATCCCAAGAACTGGTGTTTTAGAATCTTTATTTTTAGTGTGTATTTTGTTTAAAGTTGCTTTTGCTACTTCAGGGAAATTTTCCGCAGATGAAATAACACGTGCAATAGATTTTGGATTTTTCTTAGGAAGCGAATCCAGCTCAATATCTAAGGTATCACCAATAGCAAAATCAGATTTTTGAACCAAATCATTAATCATTCCTTGTAGCCCCATTTCTCTTCCGTCGTCTGGCGAGTAGATTCTACAAATGCCATAATCCATGAGTTCTTTAATTTCCGATGGTAAAATAACACCACCTCCTCCACCGAAGATTTTTATATGTTCTGCTCCTCTTTCTTTTAAAAGATCATACATATATTTAAAATACTCATTATGTCCACCTTGATACGACGTTAAGCAAATGGCATTAACATCTTCTTGAATGGCAGTATTTACAACTTCATCAACACTGCGATCATGACCTAAATGAATCACTTCAACACCTGTGGATTGAATGATACGACGCATAATATTAATAGATGCGTCATGACCGTCAAACAATGCTGCTGCGGTTACTATTCTAACTTTGTATGTTGGCTTATATGGTGCGACTTGCTTCATTCGTAAAATTATGAGATTTTATAGATACAAATTTACGGAATATTCAAAAAAAATACGGATTTATAATTAAATATCTAAAAGTTTAATTTTTAAAAGTGACACATTCATTTTACACTAACTTAGTCTGCTTATTTAAGTGTAAAGACATGAAAAAAATCATTATTCAAATTCATTGTAAAGATCAATCTGGTATTATCGCATCTGTTACAAATTTTATTGCTAAACATAATGGGAATATTGTATACATAGATCAGCATGTTGATAGAGAGCAAGACATATTTTTCATGAGAACAGAAACAGAATTTGGAATTTTCTCTATGGAGGATTTCAAGTCTAAGTTCAAAAATGAATTAGCTAATACATTTGAAATGAAATGGAGAATTTATAATGCTGAGGACAAACCCAATATGGCCATATTTGTTTCAAAGTATGACCACTGCTTATATGATATTTTAGGACGATATAGATCTGGAGAGCTGCACTGTGAATTACCTCTTATCATAAGTAATCATTTAGATTTGAAAACTACTGCTGATTATTTCAACATTCCTTTTTATCATATCCCAGTAACTAAAGACACAAAAGAAGAAGCTGAAAGCAAACAATTACAATTATTAGAAAAGTATAATATTGACTTTATTGTATTGGCTAGATACATGCAGATTATTTCTAGTAAGTTTATTGACCGCTTCAAAGACAAGATAATTAATATACACCATTCCTTTTTACCAGCTTTTGCTGGTGCAAAACCATATCACTCTGCTTTTAAAAGAGGTGTGAAAATTATTGGAGCGACTAGTCATTATATTACTGAAGAGTTAGATGCTGGTCCTATTATTGAGCAAGATGTTGCTCTTGTGTCACACACTTATTCAATTAAAGACCTGATAACAAAAGGTCGAGACTTAGAAAAAATTGTATTGGCCACAGCTATAAAACATCATATTAATCGCAAAGTAATGGTCTACAATAACAAAACAATTATCTTTTATTGATACTATTTTAACATAAAAAAAGAAATTATCAAATCAATTAAGTTAAAAACTTAACATTTATTTAACTTAATGTTAAAATTTTTATTAAATTTATAATCCGCACCACCTCTCAACTTGACAAATAACTAGATTAGAGCTACTTAGCTATTTTTAACATAAGTCTGTGACTTATCATAAAAGGCTGTGTCTAATAATTGCTGTTACACGAGTAGCAGTTTTAAATATTTATCTATAACCATTAATTAATTTTCAATTTTTATGAAAAAACAACTATTATTATTCTTATGCTTTATGATTGCAAGTGTAAGTTACGTTCAGGCTCAAGGATTGCCAGAAAATCCTGCACCAGGAAAGTGTTATGTAAAATGTATTACTAAAGATGAGTTCACTCAAGTAGAGGAAACTTTACAAGTATACCCATCTTACACAACTTTACAAGTAGTACCTGCAACTTACAAAACTGTTGAAGAAACTGTTTTAGTTAAAGAAGCTACTGAGAAGTATACATATACTCCTGCTACATATGAAAATGTAGATGTTGCTTATATAAGTAAGCAAGCTGGTAACCGCTTAGAAGTAGTTCCTGCTAGTTTTGGAAGAGATTCTAGAACTTTTGAAACGTATCCTGCAACTCAAGGTTGGGAATACAAAGTATTAGATGATTGTCCTTCAGTAAACAAGGAAGATTGTGTGGCTGCTTGTTTTGTTGAGTACCCGTCTACATCTAGAGATGTACCTTTTACTACTTTAACATCTGACGCTAGTACAACTAGTGCACCAACTCCAGAAAAAAATGCAACTTACAGAAAAAGAGTTATCAAAACTCCAGCTCGTATGGACAAAATTGATATTCCTGCTGAGTACAAGACAATAACTCGTCAAGTTGTTGATCAACCAGCTTCATCTACAAGTAATACTATTGCTGCTCGTTCTGAAACAGTAACTAGAACTATTTTAGCTAAAAAAGGTGGTATCACATCATGGGAAGAAGTTGAATGTGCATTATTAAACCCTAATGTAATTCCAATTTTTTACGAAACTGCTAGTGCTCGTTTAACTGCAGCATCTAAGAGAACTATTGATGAAACTTTATTACCTATCTTAAATGATAAGCCTGTAAATATTGAGATTATGGCTCATACAGATGCTAGAGGTAATGATGATTACAACATGTCTTTATCACAACAACGTGCTAACTCTGTAGTAAACTATTTAGTTTCTAAAGGAATTTCTAGAAGTCGTTTATCTGCTAAAGGATATGGAGAAACTAGATTAAAAAACAGATGTGCTAATGGTGTTGAATGTTCAGATGGTGAACACAGAACTAACAGACGTACAGAATTTAGAGTATTAAATAACTAATATTACTTTATATAAAGTATAGTTATTAATAAATACAATAGGAGAAAGACACCTTTTAAGGTGTCTTTTTTTGTTACATAAATTAATTATGGTTTTCTATTTGGAATACTTTATATATAACAAAATTCACCAACATCAAGATTTAATTTAACGAGACCATCTTTATACTTCACATACTCTAATTAAATCTTATGCAGACACTTTCTGTTAGCGTTAATAAGATGTAGGAATGTTTCAAAAGCTATGTATTAATAACACATAAAACGATGTCAAAAGTTAATTCTAAATGGAGGAATGCTATGATATAATTGAGACGAATTTACATTAACAGACAACAAGTTGATGCACATTACATAATGCTACTTATAAAAACTAGAGAGATAAAAAGCTCTTTTAATTTGTCTTTTTTCTTATGCTATAGACCTTAAAGCTACCTGGTTCTTTACTTACACTTATACCGTAAGTATCCAACATATTTGATTGCATTAAGTTATAAAACCTATGGTGAATTTGCCAATCATGCAAATCCTCATCTGGCTCTCCTCCTTTTGTAACTAAAGGAAGGCTTAAAACTGATGCCAATTGATACATCACATCTTTAAAAGCCACATTATCTGCCTGTATTTGAGAATCATCTATCAGATATTCTGCAGTATCTTTTCCCCAATCAATTTGATTAGTATCCCAATAATTGATATTAGAAATATCAATCATTAAAACATCACCTTTACTTTGCGTATGAAATAAATCCAGCTTTAATTCATCCAAAATTTGAAAAGTTGCACTTACCCCTTTCTTTATGAATACCTCATATGTTTTATTAAGATCTGATTCTAATTTTACTTGACTTAATAAAATATTATGCTCTCTAGCTATAATGTTTTTTAGATATCCCTTATACTGAATATAACCGCCTATACTATTTCTAACCAACGTCTCATAAGTTTCGCCTTTAAGTTGCTTCATTTCAAAATCTGCAGTTGGTATATAATCGGCTTTAAATACTTCCTGCTTGATTCTCTGAACCTTGATCACTTTACTAACTTCTTTTGTTCTTGTATTTTGTCTTAAGTATTTTATTAAATCAGATTTCTTAAAGTCTGTCGGACTCCCTTTCCATAGAACAGTTCCGTTGGCGTTGATTAAAAGCCCATAAGGAAGCACTCTAGTATTATTAGCTTTGAATGTTTCTCCTTTATAGTCAATAGAAACCGCTAAATCTGTTGGATTCTTTTTAAGAAACCGCTTTACGATATCTGGATTTTCTTCGGAAAGTGAAATGACATAAAAATTATCTGGATATTGTTTCTGTAACACCCCTAGATATTCTGAAGCATAGACACAAGGTCCACACCATGTAGCCCAAAAGTCAACAAAAAACAAAGATGCTTCTGTATCTGTAGCTGTTTTTGAAGTCTGTATTGTTTCAGAAAATCTAATTTGTCCATTCCCTATGAAAGGAAAAATTACAAGACATATTATGATGAGAGACGCTTTAAAATTCATTCTTTATTTGATATGATTCTTTAATTATAAACAACTATTGTGCTAAAATAGTATTTTCTATTAATTATTTTGATTATTAACCCTTTTCAATCCTTTAAAGTTTTAATTTTGTGGTCTCAAATTATTAAATAACTGTATAAAGAACCCCTTATTATGTATAAAAAAATATTAGTGTTTTTCGCGATTTTTAGTTTAACTGCTTGTGGAGAACTACAAGAAGTAATTAATAGTTTGCCACAAGGAGATGTAGGAGGCGTATTAAGTAACACTGATATCGCAGCAGGTTTACGTCAAGCCTTAGATTTAGGTATTGACAAACAAGTCACCAAGCTAACTCAAAAAGACGGCTTCTTTAAAAATGACTTAGTGAAGATTTTATTACCTGCAGAATTACAAAAAGTAGACAAAGGCCTAAGAGATATAGGATTAAGTAATTTAGCAGATGAAGGCCTAAAAGTACTCAATAGAGCTGCCGAAGATGCTGTTGGTGAAGCGACACCAATCTTCATTAATGCTGTAAAAGATATTACGTTTGATGATGCGAAAAACATTTTATTAGGTAATAACGATGCAGCAACTCAATATTTAACAAGCAAAACACAAACAGAGCTTTACAATAAGTTTCAACCTGTTATTAATAATTCATTTGCTAAAGTAGGCGCTGATCAAATTTGGTCAAACCTTATTAATAAGTACAATGCAATACCTTTTACTAATAATGTAAATCCTGACCTTACAGAATATGTTACAGGAGAAGCTTTAAAAGGCGTGTATAAGATGATTGCTGTTGAAGAACAAGAAATTAGAAGCAAGGTCTCTTCTAGAGGTACCGATTTATTGAAAAAAGTATTTGCACTACAAGATTAACATACCTTTTTCGTTATTATCTTAAATTACAAAGTCAATCTATATTCTAGGTTGGCTTTTTTTATAAACATTTCCATGATTCATAGTGCTGAATCACAATAAATTACATAAATTTAATAGCTAATTAAATATTGTGATGAAGTACACACAAAAAATAATCGAAAATCAAAATTTGCTTTTTACGCGCTACAAAGTACTCGTAGAACGAGCTTATAATTTTCGCCAAACCGACTCAGCACTCAGTGACATCTCAGAGTACAAAGCAATTAAAATACTTCATAAGATCAATAAACTTAAATATTTAAATAGAGATTTAACTTTAGCGCAACAAAACTAATACCACAAATTCATCCTCACATCATTAAAGCATTTCACGTAAGGTTTTAAAATAACCGAATGCTTTTTCTAGTCTAGAACCATACCAAGAAAAATACTCACCATCTACCAGTATTACTTTGCTTTTAGGAAAACGTTGTTTTAATGACTTTATATGTTCTTCTTTAAATGGAAACGGCTCGCTTGATAGCATAATAATATCAACGTTTTTATCAATGGCATTAAGTTCTATTTCTGGGTAACGCTTCAAGTTTTCGAAGTTATTTTCAAAACTACTCAATACTAACATCTCGTTTATAAACGTATCATCTGCTGCTACCATCCATGGATTTTTCCAAATAAAATAAACAACTTTAAGTTTGGGTTGATTACTTATATACTGACGAAAGACTTTATACTCTTTTTCTATATTCTGAATAAGACACTCAGTATTTTTTTCTACGGAAAACAATGTACCATATAAACTGATGAGCTCTAAGGCATCTTCCAAATTATAGATATCACTAATATGAACTGGAGCAATTTTCTCTAACTCAATAATCATCTCCTTTGTGTTCTCTTCTTTATTACAAAGAATAATATCAGGGTTTAGGGCTTTGACTTTATCAAAATGCACTTGCTTTGTTCCTCCAACGATCGTTTTATTTTTCCGAAGAGAAGAAGGGTGCACACAAAATTTTGTGACACCTACAATTGAAGATTCTAATCCTAAATCTACAAGCAACTCTGTTTGGGAAGGTACTAAAGACACAATACGTTTTGGGGTATTATCTAGCTCTAATATTCGTTTAAGTTGATCTTGGTGTTTCATGATGAGATACTGAATCAAATTCAGCATGACAGTTTATTCTATTTTAATAAAATAGTTTTCATTTGAATCTGAAGCTCTTTAGCTTTCTGAGCTGCAGCTTCTGCAAAATCTTCGTTTTGAGACGCATAAATAATGCCTCTAGAAGAATTAATTAATAACCCAACAGAGTCGTTCATTCCATATTTACATACATCTTGTAAATTTCCACCTTGCGCTCCTACTCCGGGAACTAATAGAAAACTATTAGGGATGATTTTTCTAATTTCAGCAAAATATTCAGCTTTCGTGGCACCAACGACATACATTAGGTTTTCAGAATTCTTCCAAGATTTAGAAATTTCTAAAACGTGTTTATACAATTCTTTATCGTCTATTGTTTTCGTTTGAAAATCAAAAGCACCTTGGTTGGATGTTAATGCCAACATAATGGTATGCTTGTTTTCAAATGCTAAAAAAGGTTCTACAGAATCTTTACCCATATATGGCGCAACCGTTACACTATCAAAAGCTAAATCTTCAAAAAAAGCTTTAGCATACATTGTGCTGGTATTACCAATATCGCCACGTTTAGCATCTGCAATAGTAAAAATATCAGGATGCTTTTCATTAAGATACAATATCGTTTTACTTAATGCTTTCCAGCCTTTAAGACCATACGCTTCGTAAAAAGCAGTGTTAGGCTTATAGGCAACGCACAAATGATGTGTGCCATCAATAATACTTTTATTAAATGCAAAGATTGGATCTTCTTCTTTTAATAAGTGCTTTGGAATTTTATTTAAATCAACATCCAATCCTATACATAGAAAGGACTTCTTTTTTTTGATTTGATCTGTGAGTTGTTGTGTTGTCATATTAAAAAAAGCCTCAATTAAGAGGCTCTAAAAATTATATATGTTCGTCACTAGCTTTTAACTTCTCAGTATTTTCTGCTAGCATCAATTCGTCAAGTATTTTTTGAATATCACCATTAATGATATTTTGCAAATCGTAAAGTGTCAATCCAATTCTATGATCTGTAACACGTCCTTGAGAATAATTATATGTTCTAATCTTAGCACTTCTATCTCCAGAGGTCACCATAGAACCACGTTTTTCGGCATCAGCAGCATTCTTTTTTGCTAATTCCATTTCGTATAAACGAGAACGTAATACTTTAAATGCTTTCTCTTTATTTTTATGTTGCGACTTTTGATCTTGACATTGTGCTACTAATCCTGTAGGCTCATGTGTTAATCTTACTGCCGAATACGTTGTATTTACAGATTGTCCACCTGGTCCAGACGAACAGAAAAAATCAATACGAACATCTTTTGGATTAATTTCTACATCAAATTCTTCGGCTTCGGGAAAGACCATACAGGTTGCAGCACTAGTATGCACACGACCTTGAGTTTCTGTTTGCGGTACACGTTGTACTCGATGAACTCCTGCTTCAAACTTTAAAGTTCCGTAGACATCTTCTCCAGAAACTTCAAATTGTATTTCTTTAAAACCACCATTAGTACCTTCACTGTAATCTACAGTATCTACTTTCCAACCTCTTCCTTCACAGTATTTAGAATACATTCTAAACAAATCACCAGCAAAAATACTGGCTTCATCTCCACCTGCTCCTGCACGTAATTCTACAACTGCATTTTTAGAATCTTCAGGATCTTTAGGAATTAACAACACTCTAATATCATCATCTAATTTTGGAATCCCTTCTTTAGCCTCTTCATATTGCATCTTGGCCATTTCAATCATTTCTGGATCACTACTATTAGAAATGATATCTTCAGCTTCAGCTAAATTATCTGTAAGCTCTATATATTGCTCACGTTTTTCCATTAACAAGCGCAAATCTTTATACTCTTTATTAAGGGCAACATAACGTTTTTGATCTGTTATAATATCTGGCTGAATGATTAAATCACTTACCTCATCAAATCGCTGTTTTACTATTTGTAATTTCTCTAACATCTATCTTCTAAAAATTGTGATTCAAAAATACGATAATTTATGGATTTGTAGTAGTGAATAATTTCTTACTATCCTGAAAAATAATCTTAACAGGTTTGACGTTATCCTCGTATGCGAAAGCAAGTCTTATCTATACTAAACTATTATAAATCTCTGGCCTTTTGGTCGTTTATTGTTACCCTTGCGATAACAGTAATAAACCCTGAGCTTATTTTAGCACTTTCAACAAAGCTGTTTTTAATCTTTGTGTTATGGTTTTTAATCAGTGATAGAAAAGTAAGGCAACGTTTACGATTTTATAAAATTAGAGGTGTATCAAATCTTAAATTTTTTACAGTACTGTTTTTAATAGACTGTACATTTACAAGTGCCTTTTTAGTTTTAATAAAAGGTTTTATTTAATATTCAAAAACACCGTAATCACTTTTAATTGTGAGTTTTTTATCTTCTGAAGGGTTTACATGACCAATGATTTTAGCATCTACATTAAAAGATTTTGAAATCTCAATAATCTCATCTGCAATTTCTGGAGTGACATATAATTCCATACGATGTCCACAATTAAACACTTGATACATCTCTTTCCAATCTGTCTTAGATTGCTCTTGAATTAAATTAAATAAGGGCGGAATCTCAAACATATTATCTTTTACAATATGTAAGTTCTCAATAAAATGTAGAATCTTAGTTTGTGCTCCACCAGAGCAATGGATCATACCATGTAAATTTTCCGAAGAAAACTTTGAGAGTATTGCTTTTATAATTGGCGCATATGTTCTTGTTGGTGATAATACCAGTTTACCTGCATCAATTGGAGAATTCTCAACAGCATCTGTTAATTTGGTTTGTCCAGAATATACTAGTTCTTCAGGCACAGAGGCGTCAAAACTTTCAGGATATTTCTCAGCTAGATATTTATGAAACACATCATGACGTGCCGAAGTTAACCCATTACTTCCCATACCACCATTATACTCGGTTTCATATGTGGCTTGACCAAAACTTTCTAATCCAACAATAACATCACCAGCTTTAATATTAGCATTATCAATAACATCGTTACGTTTCATGCGAGCAGTTACTGTAGAATCTACAATAATTGTACGTACTAAATCACCTACATCTGCAGTTTCTCCTCCTGTAGAATGAATCGTCACTCCAAAAGTTTTTAAATCTTGTATAAGCTCTTCTGTTCCATTTATAATTGCCGAAAGCACCTCACCTGTAATTAAATTTTTGTTACGACCTATTGTAGAAGATAACATGATATTATCTGTCGCACCAACACAAAGCAAATCATCGATATTCATAATGAGTGCATCTTGAGCAATACCTTTCCAAACTGAAACGTCTCCAGTTTCCTTCCAGTACATATAAGCCAAAGCACTTTTTGTACCTGCACCATCTGCATGCATGATTAAGCAATAATCATCATCGTTTGTTAAATAATCTGGAACTATTTTGCAGAACGCTTTAGGAAATAATCCTTTATCTATATTTTTAATGGCGTTATGTACGTCTTCTTTTGAAGCAGAAACACCTCTTTGTGCATAACGTTTACTAATATCTTGACTCATCTGTTTGTGTTGAGTCACAAAAGTAAGAATTGTTAATTACAATTTGAGTCTATTTTCATCATCAGTTATAGAATTTTCTTCAATTATTGTGGCGTGGTCTTTTAATCGCTTTTCTTTCATTTCTGCTCCACCAAAATAATAGTTAACACCAAATGCTATTCTAAAGTACGTATCATCAGATCCTCCAGCCTCTAAACCATCTAGAATATCACTTGCTACATAGTTATAATCTGTATATAATTTTAATGCGAATTGATTTGACACGACACATTCTAAACCAGCTCCACCTTGAATTTTAGAAGCCGTTTCTTTAAAATGATTTGAAGCGTTGTAACCTGCTCCTACAAATATAAATGGTGAGAACCTTTGGTGAGGCAACATAAGTAGCTCTACATTTAAATCAAATGACATAAAACCCTCATTATACTGATCTATATATGCCAAATTGAATTTATGATATCCAAAGTCTAATGCTAAATGTGGAGTTAGATGTCTTTTGTATCCAAAATGACTGTAAATTTCAAATTGTGGATCTACAAAATCACCATTTATAACAGATGTGCCCAAGGCGACGTCAAAAGCATTGGTTCCTCTTAAATCGTAGAACTCTGTTTTAAGTTCAGGAGTTTCAATTTGTTCTTGAGCAACTAATTGGTATCCTAATGAATAAACTATAATAATTAGTATGCTAAAATACTTATGTTGTAATATCATCAAATTTTGTTTTGGTTAAAAAATACCAATAACAAAATGGATTTAGGTTCAAAGGTTTGGGCGCTTTATATGCTCAAATAAGCATTAAAGTGTGGCAATATAAAAAATTAATTATCAATGATTTATATTTTTAAGGAAATTAACTTTATGCCATAAAAAAAGACAAATAAGTTTTTAAAAACTTATTTGTCTTTTTTTGACATTGCAAAACAATATCAAGCTGGTTCGTTTAACCTTGAGAATCTCTTAAGATTCTGCTTGAAATCCCGCTTCGGCTTTAACGATATTTTCTTGAGTTAAATCATCTTTAACATCGTTAGAGTCGTCTTGAGAAAACAATAAGGTTGCAAACATAAGTGCAGCAACACTTAATAGTAACTTTTTCATTTTATTACAAAAATTGATTAATAGCATGACAAATATAAGCTATTAGAGTAGTGTTTATGTAGCTTTAACTATATTTTCGATTAGTTGATATAATAACTCGATGAAATACATTTTTAGATAAAACAGATACGTAGTTGTACGTATTAGGGAACATTCTCTTAACGTTTAAATAACATTAATATTCGATAAACGGAAACCCCTTAGTCGTTATAAATCAATTATTTCCTATTTTATATCATCTATCCAATTGGTTTGGATTGTAGACGTTTGATCTTCGATTTTTTCCTTTTTCTTCTTAGTATTACGTGAACTTGAAGTGTTTCTATTTCCGAAGTAAAATTGCATACCTATAGTTAGATTGTAGTACAATCCATCTGCCTCTTGAAGTAGTTGAGAACCTTTTTGCTCATCATATATATAATTTGCTTCTAAAGCACCCATAATACTAATCCAATCATTAATTAAGACATCTAAACCAACACCGCCTTGAACTTTGTAGTTTTTATCATCAAAATCATTTGAAATTAAAATCCCTGGACCTGCATAAATAAATGGTGTGATTTTTTTCTCCGGAGAGATAAACCATTCAGCATTCAAATCTCCACTTAAAAACCCTTGGTCTTTAAAATCATAATTTCCTACATCAAATTTTTTGAAGTTTCCGCTAACAACAATTTGAGACGTTATAAAGCTTTTAAGCTGAAACTCTAAGAAGTTTTCATAATCTGGGTTCACAAAAGCACTTCCTGCTCCAATTAGTATTGACATATTAGGTCTCAAAGTAGTTGAAGATAAAGAGTCTTTTACAGGCTGTTCTCCGTAATCATATAATTCTTGAGCAGTTGCATTTACCGAAAGCAATATAAATGCTTGCAGTATAAAAATTTTAACAAAAGTAGTATTGGTCATAATCACATTGTTTTGTTTGTTAGCAAAAGCTTTCAAACATTAATTAGGGGTTTAATTAACAATGGATTAATAATCGAGTATAATTATATGTTTTATGAAGTTCTAGTAGATTAGAGAACCTAATACACTATAGGGCAAAACTTGTCATTTATAACTATTGCTCAAATAACTACATTTTTATAACATCTATAATTATAAACTCGACTAGTTGTCTAAAAAAATAGTTAAACGACTACATTATACTGATTTATACTAGTTTGTGAATAATAATTCTCGGTATTTGGTTAAAGGCCACAACTCATCATCTACCAATAATTCTAACTTATCGCAATGATATCTTATATCTTCAAACAATGGTTTAACCTTATTACAATACACAAGTGCTTTCTTTTCTAAGTCTTCAACAGCATTAGCTTTTCTGCGTTCGTCTGTCATTTTTGTAACAATAGAATTGATACCTTCTATATGACTAGAAATTTGTTCAATAAGATTAAGTTGCTCTTTAGCTAATTTTTTAAATGAAGCACCATATATTTCTTTAAGCCCTTTAACATTCTCAATTAAAATATTTTGATATTTAACAGCTGTTGGTACAACATGATTTCTAGCAATGTCTCCTAAGACTCGCCCTTCTATTTGAATTCTCAAAGCATATTCTTCTACTTCTATTTCATAACGCGCTTCAGATTCTACTTTATTCATCACGCCTAGTTCTTCAAAAAGACTAATCGCCTTTTTAGATACTTTAGCTTTTAAAGCTTCAGGCGTTGTCTTATTATTGCTTAAGCCTCTCTTTTTAGCCTCTTTCTCCCAAGCCTCTCCATAACCATTTCCTTCAAATAGAATATTCTTAGATGATTTTATATACTCTCGTAACACATTAAAAATAGCATCATCCTTCTTCATTGATTTTTTATCAATAAGTCCTTCTACTTCTACTCTAAAATCGATAAGTTGCTTCGCAACAATAGTGTTTAAAACAGTCATAGGGTTGGCACAGTTTGCCGTAGAACCTACTGCTCTAAACTCAAATTTATTTCCCGTAAACGCAAATGGAGACGTACGGTTTCTATCTGTATTATCCAATAATACATCTGGAATTTTACCAACCACATTAAGTTTTAGATCTGTTTTTTCTTGAGGAGATAATTTACCATCAGTTACATTTTCTAGTTCATTAAGAACCTTAGTTAACTGCTCACCTATAAATACCGAAATAATGGCAGGAGGTGCTTCATTTGCTCCTAAACGATGATCATTACTAGCAGATGCTATTGCTGCTCTTAACAATTCTTCATTCTCATGTACTGCTTTAATAGTATTAATAAAAAAGGTTAAAAACTGAAGATTACTCATTGGTGTTTTTCCCGGACTCAACAAGTTGACACCAGTATTTGTACTTAAACTCCAATTATTATGCTTTCCTGACCCATTAACACCTGCAAATGGCTTTTCATGAAATAATACTTTAAAGTTATGACGTGCAGCTATCTTATCCATAACATCCATCAATAAAGAGTTATGGTCTACAGCTAAATTAGCTTCTTCATAAATTGGTGCTAATTCAAATTGGTTTGGAGCAACTTCATTATGTCTTGTTTTAACAGGTATCCCAAGCAACATGCATTCCGTTTCTAAATCACGCATATATGCCATCGCTCTATTTGGAATCGTGCCAAAATAATGATCATCTAATTGTTGCCCTTTAGCTGGAGAATGTCCCAAAAGTGTACGACCTGTTAACACAATATCTGGTCTTGACATTGCTAAACCACTATCTATTAAAAAGTACTCCTGTTCCCAACCAAGAGAAGCATTCACTTTCTTAACGTTCTTATCAAAGTATTTGCAAACTGCAACTGCAGCAGAATCTACTGCTTGAAGCGCTCTTAATAAAGGTGTCTTATAATCTAATGCTTCTCCTGTATAGGACACAAATACAGTAGGTATGCATAAAGTTGTTCCGTAGATAAAAGCGGGAGATGTTGGATCCCAAGCTGTGTAACCACGAGCTTCAAATGTGTTTCTAATGCCGCCATTTGGGAAACTAGACGCATCTGGTTCTTGTTGTACAAGTTGTCCGCCTTCAAATTTTTCAATAGCTAAACCATTTCCAACGGTTTCAAAAAAGGCATCATGCTTTTCAGCAGTTGCACCAGTTAAAGGTTGAAACCAATGTGTATAATGTGTCGCTCCTTTAGAAATTGCCCATTCTTTCATTCCTGTAGAAATATGATCTGCAATTCTTCTATCGATCTTTGAACCTTTACTTATAGCATCCATTACGCTTTCAAAAGCTTCTTTGGTCAAATATTGACGCATCGTCGATTCATTAAAGACATTGGCTCCAAAAATTTCAGAACGCCTTACTTTTTCTTCTATATGCAAAGGTTTATGAAGATGAACTTGTTTAAGTGCGTGAAATCTTAGCGTTGACATAATAATTATGGTTTTATCATTTTATTAGGGCAAATTTAATGAATATTTAATTTTGAAACGCATTTACCCCTAAAAAAACAGGGTATTAACAATTATTAATAACATTTCATCTAAAACAACCCATTTTATTTTGACATAAACAGAAAAATATCAATATTTGCACTTTAAATTAAAAAACTAAAACAGCATGAGCAAATCAAAATTAGAGTATATCTGGTTAGATGGTTATAAACCAACTCAAAACATGAGAAGTAAAACTAAAGTTGAAAATGACTTTAGTGGAAAATTAGAAGATTGTCCAATTTGGTCTTTTGATGGTTCTTCAACAAAACAAGCCTCAGGAGGAGCTTCTGATTGCTTATTAAAGCCTGTCGCTATTTATCCAGATCCTGCAAGAAAGGATGGATTTTTAGTAATGACTGAAGTTTTAAATGCAGACGGAACACCGCATATCTCTAACGCTAGAGCCACTATTGAAGATGACGATAATGATTTCTGGTTTGGTTTTGAGCAAGAATACTTTATTATGGATACTGAGACACAATTACCTTTAGGTTTTCCTATTGGTGGATATCCTGGACCACAAGGTATGTACTATTGTTCTGTAGGCGGAAAAAACACAAAAGGAAGAGATTTTGTTGAAGAACATGCAGACCTTTGTATCGCAGCTGGACTTAACTTTGAAGGGATCAATCAAGAGGTTGCTTCTGGTCAATGGGAATATCAATTATTTGCCCAAGGCGCTAAAATAGCTGGTGATGAAATTTGGATTTCTCGCTATTTATTAGACCGCTTAACTGAGCAATACGGTTACTATATTGAGTACCACCCAAAACCTGTAAAAGGAGATTGGAATGGTTCTGGAATGCACGCTAATTTCTCAAATACTGTATTAAGAACTTGTGGTTCTCAAGAAACTTATGAGAAAATATGC
>CAJQOA010000053.1 GCA_905479815.1 uncultured Psychroserpens sp. | reverse complement strand
ACAACAGTTGATGATGCAGGATTAAGTCAAGAATCAATAGAGCTGGTAGATAGTTTACAGCAATCTGGTGATTTGAAAATGAGAGTGTATGCTATGGTCTCATTTACTCCAGAAAATTTAGAGTATTATTTAAATAAAGGGATTACAAAAACCGATAGATTAAACGTGCGTTCGTTTAAGTTTTATGCAGATGGCGCTTTAGGTTCTAGAGGTGCAATGCTAAGAGAACCGTATAGCGATAAAGAAAATCATTTTGGATTATTAGTTACAGATTTGAAAACATTTAACCGCTCTGCGCAGAAAATTTCAAATTCAGAATTTCAAATGAATACGCACGCCATTGGTGATAGTGCAAATCATGCTGTTTTAAAAACGTATAATAAAGTATTGAATGGTAAAACGAATAGACGATGGCGAGTAGAACATGCGCAAGTAGTGTCTCCTGAGGATTTTGATCTATATAAAGATGTGATGCCATCTATACAACCAACACATGCAACTAGTGATATGTATTGGGCAGAAGATCGCTTAGGTGAAGCACGTGTAAAAGGTGCTTACGCCTATAAAAAGTTACTTGATACCTACGGAAAAGTAGCTTTAGGTACAGATTTCCCTGTAGAGCAAGTGAGTCCGTTTTTAACGTTTTATGCAGCAGTAGCAAGACAGGATTTAGAACAATTTCCTGAAGATGGATTTCAAAAAGAAAACGGTTTGTCAAGAGAAGAAACCTTAAAAGGGATGACCATTTGGGCAGCCTATTCTAATTTTGAGGAGGACGAAAAAGGAAGTATTGAACCTGGTAAATTTGCAGATTTTATTATTTTGGATAAAGATATAATGACTGTTAACCAAAATGAGATTCCTAAAATTAAAGTAGAGCAGACGTTTGTAAGCGGTGAGAAGATGTAAGTTTTGTAAAAAAAAACTAAAAGCAAATTACTTACTTGTAATTCGTGCTAAAAAATCAAAGTGCTCACCATCGAGCACTTTTTTGCATTTTAGACCTACACTATCACAAGCCATTTGTAAGCGCTCAAAATCTATGTACAACCATTTCATTGGATCATCTTGTTCATCTTTATAGCTTAGAAAATAGTCTAATTCTCCATAGTAATTAGCGTTAGTATCTATCCAAAGTCCGCCATCGTCATCCTCATACATGTATTGAATGTCTGAAGAGTCAATTAAAATTTGACCGTTTGGTTTTAGTAGAGACTTTAAGTGATTTAGATATTTTGAAACTTGTGAAGCCTCTTGAAAAATACCAGTGCCATTCATTAATAAAATAATGGTGTCAAACGTATTGGTTTCATCAAGGATGTCTTTATGTACAACATGGCCAACACCACGTTTTTTAGCAACAGCAACAGCACCTTTAGATATGTCAATGGCTGTCACGTCGAGACCTTTGTCTTGAAGGTAGAGACTATGGCTTCCTGAACCACAACCAACGTCTAAAACGCTTCCTTTTGCTAATGTTAAAGCCTTTTGTTCTAGTTTGGGCATTTCCGAATAACTACGAAATAAATAGGGAAGTGGTAACTCATCCTCACCAGAAATATTTGTCGAAGTGATGAGGTTTTCGGTATAATTATTGTTGAAATAATCTTGTAGGGCTTTGCCAAAAAGGTCTTTTTTCATAATTTTTGTCACGCTTAATTTGATTAAGCATCTTATAAAAGTAGTATTTTTACACCATGCAAGACTTCATTAATAATCTCCCAAAGCTCGCCAAAGATAAGCATAAGGAAAATAAAACCTTCTTTGCTAAGCTTAAAAAAAAGCCACCAAAAAAGCTAGATTATCTCATGCAAGAGCTTCATGAAGAAGAATTTGAACGTACAGATTGTCTAGATTGTGCTAATTGTTGCAAAACAACGGGTCCACTATTTACTTCAAAAGATATTGAACGTATTGCTAAATTTTTTAAAATGAAGCAACAACAATTCATTGATACATATTTGCATTTGGATGAAGAGAATGACTATGTCCTACAATCTGTTCCTTGTACATTTTTAGGTGCAGATAATTACTGTTCAATTTATGATGTTAGACCAAAAGCATGTAGCGAGTTTCCGCATACAGATAGGAAGAAGTTTCAGCAAATATCAAATTTAACCTTAAAAAATGTAGCCATTTGTCCTGCAGCTTTCAATATTGTAGAGGCAATGAAACAACGTATAAAATAATATGTCATGTTATGAAAAGAACTCTTCTAATTATTCTATTAGTAATACCATCGCTTTCTTTTGGTCAAATAAACGAATGGATGACGTCTATAGACGCAGCTAAGCGATTAGCTTTAGTTCAAAACAAAATGATATTGATGACATGGGAAGAGTCTACTCAGTATCCATTACCAGTAACTTTAAAAGATAAAAAAGGGAGACCAATATTTATTAACGATTTATTTGAAAGTGATTATTTAATTGATTTGCTTCGTGAACATTTTATTCTGCTTAAAGTCAATGAAAGTGATTATATAAAACTGTTTGAAGCGATTGATGGTAAGCGATCTATGGCTTATATAGATAAGTTTAACGACGATTCTTTGAAGGTTATGGATGCTAATGGCACCATTGTTAATATGAGTAAATCTTACAAAGAGTTTTTAAACCTTGCCATATTTATTCAAAATTATGCTATTAGTACTGAATTTATTAAAGCAGAATTAACGAGCTACCAAAAAAACCAAAACTTTGTGACTTCTTTTAGATTGGCTTCTAAATACCTCGAAATGACTTGTTACGTTTTTAGTGAATCAAAAAAAGACTTTGTAGACGTGTCAATCTTATATTTAGATGAGGCAGAAGCTTATCTTGTTAAAGAGTCTATGGAAAATAAAGAAGGATTTCAACAAAAAATAGAATTACAACGATTGGAGCAAGAATTGGTGTTGGGCAATCCTAGAAAAGTATTGCGAAAACTAAAACGATTTGATCCCTTAGAAATTAATTCTATTAATAAATCATTAGTTTCTTTTTTGTATTTTACATCTTACATCATGCTAAAGGATGAAACAAATGCTGCGCCATATAGAAGTGACATTTCTTTAGTAGATTTAAATAGAGCCAACGCCATTATGAATACTAATGATAATCCTTAATTTTATCGTGTATTACAGATGTTAATTTACAAGTACTAATTCATGGAAGAACTAATTAATTATTTCAAGACTATCCCATCATTACATAGAAGTTTAATTCTTGTTGGCGGACTCACATTATTTTGGTTACTTGAAGGAACGTTGCCACTATTTAATTTCAAATATAAAAAATGGAAACATGCTCTTCCAAATTTGTTTTTCACACTTACAACCATCATCATTAATTTCGGATTAGCATTTGCACTTATTGGCACAGCACAATGGGTTGAGGATACAAAATTTGGAATTATCAATTGGATTCCTAATCTCCCACTTTGGGCTTATGCTTTACTTGGTGTTTTACTTTTAGATTTTGTGGGTGCCTATTTAGCGCACTATGTTGAGCACAAAGTAAAACCATTATGGATGGTGCATCTAGTGCATCATACAGATCACAACGTTGATACTACAACAGCAAATAGACACCATCCTTTAGAGAGCATCATTCGTTTTACATTTACTTTATTTGGTGTTTTTATTGTTGGAGCACCAATTGCTATCGTGTTTTTGTATCAATCATTATCATTAGTTGCTACTCAGTTTACTCATGCTAATATTAAGTTACCTAAAAAACTAGATAAGGCTTTAAGTTATGTTTTGGTGTCACCAGACATGCATAAGGTGCATCATCATTATGTGTTGCCATATACAGATTCTAACTACGGAAACATCTTCTCTATTTGGGATCGTCTCTTTGGGACATTTATGACGCTAGATAGAGAATCAATAGTTTATGGTGTAGATACATTTCCAGATGAAGAAGCTAATGGTAAAATAGGAGTGCTTTTAAAACAGCCGTTCCATAAATATCGAAAACCAACGAGCATAAAAACTAATCATTAATGCGTTTTTTTTGGATATTTAGCTTTGTTCTATTGTATAACTGTAATTCACAAAAACCAATGGATATTCAAGGTCATAGAGGTTGTAGAGGCTTGCATCCAGAAAATTCTTTACCAGCATTTGAAAAAGCTTTAGATCTTAAGATAACAACCTTAGAATTAGATGTCGTTATATCTAAAGATCATAAAGTAGTTGTTTCTCATGAACCGTTTATGAATCATGAGATTGCTTTAGATATCTTCGGAAATGAGATAACTCCAAAATTTGAGACCTCATTCAATTTGTACGCTATGCCTTATGATAGTATTAAGTTATATGACTGCGGAAGCAAAAAACACCCAAGATTCCCATTTCAGAAGAAAGAAAAAGTATATAAGCCCTTACTAACAGAAGTTATTGATTTAGCCGAAAACACATCTAACACTACCATTTTCTATAATATTGAAATTAAGAGTAAACCAGAATACGATGATATTTATACACCAAAGCTTCAAGAATTTGTAATGTTAGTACTTGATATTGTTGAAACTAAAGGAGTAAATGATAGAGTTATTATTCAATCTTTTGATGTGAGAGCCTTAGAAGAAGCTAAACTTCAAAACCCTAAACTTACTATGGCGCTTCTTGTAGATGACAATGAATCTATAAGCTCAAAACTTACAAAACTCTCTTTTAAACCAGAAATTATTAGTCCGTATTTTAAACTCTTAGATCAGCAAACGGTACTAAAATATCAAAACAACGGATTCAAAATTATACCATGGACCGTAAACGAAATAGGTGATATCAACTTGATGATTGACCTCAAAGTTGATGGAATTATCTCAGACTATCCTGATAAAATTATCCAGGTTATAAACTTAAAAAAATAATTATTTAATCGTTTAAGTGTTCATTTTAAGTGACTTATGAATTTTATTTTTTAATCAAATTCTTATAAAAAGTGTTGTTGGTCTATTTTTTTTGTAGATGTATTCCATTTATCGTGTCTTTTTTTACTTTCAGCTAACAACTTAGATTTCTACTCCTATGGCTCTTAGATTTGTTGTGTACTTAAGTTGGTTTTTTGCTAAAACTAAGAGCCCATTTTAGTACTCAATATAAATTAATCCAATGCCCTCAAAATGAGGTTGGAAGTATTTTTAGTGTAATCTTTAAATGACCCCAATCATGAACAAGTTAACTATCCTTGGCGTGCCAATAACTCGCCTATGCGTTATAGTGATTTTTCTATTTGTTAGTAACAGCACAGCTTTTGCTCAAGAAGAAACGTACACTACCATTAGAAAGAATATCAATCCGTTAGCATATGAACTCAATCATAATCTATCAGATTCACAAGATTCTTTACTGTTAGAAAACAAATTCTTATTCAAGAAAGTGCGCTTTTTAAATAAGACTACAGAAAAAGTTTTTGACTTTAAGCCTGCAGTTAAAAGTGCTAAAATTTCTTTAGAAAATTTGCCTTTAGGTAAATATACTGTGATGTTTTATCAAGCAGATAAGATTATTGTTTTTCAAGTAGATAGATTACTACCGTTTGATTATCGTTCTACATTAGAATCTGATATCGCTGTTGCAGATCTTGGAGATTTAGTCTCTGATAATGCTATTGTTAGTATTACAACAGATGATGATTTAGAAATAGATAATGTGTCTACAAGTATAGCAAATAATAGTCCTGATAAGGAGTTTGAAGCTTTTGAGGAAAAATTAAACTTGACTTATAACCTTTCAGAGACAGACCGTTCAAAAGTGCAAACTAGAGCACAGTATAGAAGCACACATTTAAGACCAAACGGAAAACCCTATAATGATTAATTAATAACTCAAAATCAACACGAACTAACTTTATTTCGGTTTTATTAACCGTTCATGGATTTTTTTGCTCGAAAACCAAAAAAGAAATTAGCTTTAACATTCGGGATTATAAAAAAAGCTATTAGTTCAAAATTGTTGACGTTAACCAACGTATATACATGAGATCACTATTTTTTATAATCTTTTTTAGTTTAATGACTTCATTAAGCTTTACTGCACAAGCACAAAACGACTTCGCCAAACTTGAGAGAAATGTCAATGTTAGAGCCAAAGGTCTAATCCAAAACCTCAATACAACTAAAGATACCTTAATACTTAAAAGTGAATCGATGATTCATAAACTGTATTCGGTAAGCGAACAAAATGAACGCGAAATTGATGTAAATATTGGGTCAAAGTCTATTGAAATACCATTAACCAATTTAACTAAAGGAAAACATGTTTTCGTAGCTGTTCAAGGCAAATTGCGAATTGTTTTTGTGGTTAGATTATTTGAAGATGACGAGGTGTTATTGGCAATGGCTGATGATGGATTGGTTGTTAAAAATAACAAAGAGTAGTTTTTTATTCCTCCTATTTATATATCAAATACTTTTTCTTCACCATACCAAACCTCTTTGAGGCCAATTGGTTTATAATATACCATCAATCAAGTTTAAATTAATTTGATGATGATAGTTTTATAGTCATGAATTTTGTCTAAAATATGTATGTTTGTCACTTAACAATAAAACTATTTAAAATGAAAAAACTGTTAGCCTTTATATTTGTTATCTGTGTTCTTAACGCTTGTAGTGATAGTGACTCGACAAGTAGTGACGATGATCCTCAAGACCAAGACACACAAATATATAATGCACCACTAGTACGATCTTATGTAACTTATACATCTCAAAGTACGGTTTCATTAAACGGTTTTATAGACCATTCTAATTTTGCGTTTCCTGAGACAGATGCTTTTAAAAGAGGTTTTGTATTTAGAGTTGGAGACCAGAATGATTCAAGTAATGACCAAATTTTTGAACTAGAGGGTGAAGTAGATTACTATAACGGTTTTTATTATTTCGATTACGCTATTGATGGGTTACAACCTAATACCACTTATTATTATACGGCATATACAAGAAATGGAGACAGTGAAGAAACGGATTGGGAAGAATTTACAACTTCTGAAATTTCTTGTACTTACACACAAGATAACTATTATAGTATTGATGGTGTTTGGAAAAATGCTAATGTAGAAGTTACAGATCCGCAATGCTGTGTAGATGGTAATGTAGGATTTAGATTTGGTAATTGGCCAGATATCTATGAAATTAATTTTAATGAAATTGACAATGGATATCCAATCACAGGTCAGTACTTTGGAGAGGATTATGAGTTTGACATCACTTATATTCAAAGAGAACTTGTAAAGTCAACTAATCAAGTTTTAATAGGAAGTCGATCAACTCCAGAGACTGAACTATTTGTTGAAAATGATGGAGAGACTATAACTTTAATTTTCTGTAATACTGTTTTAAGAGATGGAACCGTTTTAAACGGAAAAGTATCAGCTGATATTCCTTAAAAACTCAAAACTATATTTTATAAACGATGAAAACACTTCTCAAAAGAAGTGTTTTCATCGTTTAATATAGATGCTATGAATTTGTTAGGTTCAGTCAAATGGTTTAAAATCTATTATTTTTAATTACTACCATGATGATGTATATCTCCTTTTCTGTTTTTATTAAAGATTATATTTGATAGTTTTTCGAATTCAGGATGTTTTTCAACCCTAGAATTAACAGCGTCCATTACTTTGTTTAGTTGTTCCGTTTCAAGATGTCTATTCCATACCAACTTACTTGCATACTTTTTTATGCCTTTAATATCATTTTTCGAATCTGCCTTTAGGAATTTTTGCCAATGCTCTTCGATAATTATTTTATCTGCTTTGCTTTCCCTCCAAACATAAATTTGAAATAGTATGGCAAGCACAAAAGCAGAGAGCATGAAAGTTACTGCAATTGATAAGGCATCCATAAATTTATTATTTATATATCAAATATTGTCCTCTAACCTTTCTAAACTCTTCAAGTCCATCAGCCCAAGTCTCTTTGATCTCTTTTTCCGAAACACCAGATTCGATTTGCATTTGTAAAGCTTTTGTGCCAGCGAGTGTTGTAAAGTAGTCATTAAAAAACACGCTTTTATCTATTGAGTTTTGATAGGCATTAATCAAGTAACTCAAATCTATTTGGCTCAGGTTCTTGCTGTCGCTTAAATCCTCACCATAGCATAATACTCCATTGTGCTTTGGGTATTTAGAACCTTCATTTGGCATTGGAATATATTTAAAATCATAAACCGTTTTATCCAAATACGGACTACCATAAATTTGAAACTGTTTAGAAGTACCGCGGCCAGCATTCACATTAGTGCCTTCAAAAAAGCATAGGCTAGGATAGAGGTTAATTGATTTGTCGTTTGGTAAGTTAGGCGATGGTTTTATAGGTAAATTATAAGTTTTAGCATGTGTGTAGTTTAGCATTTCAATAACTGTTAAATCACATTTAGCTTTATTGTCTAACCAGTCTTCACCATTAATCATTTTGCCATATTCTCCAATCGTCATCCCATGAACGACAGGAATTGGATGCATGCCAACAAAACCTTTATGTTCTAGTTTTAAAATTGGACCATCAATATAATTACCGTTTGGATTTGGTCTGTCTAAAATAATAACAGGAATATTAGCTTCTGCACAAGCTTCCATCACATAATGTAAGCTAGAAATATAGGTATAGAAACGCGCACCAACATCTTGAATATCAAAAACAACAACATCTAAATCTGCTAATTGCTCAGGGTATGGCTTTTTGTTTTTTCCGTAGATTGATACAATTGGTACGTTAGTTTTGGTGTCAATTCCATCTTTTAATAATTCACCAGCATCTGCTTTACCTCTAAAGCCGTGCTCTGGTGCGAATACTTTTTTGATGTTGACGTTTCGCTGTAGTAAACTATCTACAATATGAGTATAGTTGTCTTTACCAGAAGTTTGAGACGACGTTATCTCTTTAAAAAGCACACTAGTTTGATTGGCTACAATCCCAACACGTTTACCTTCTAATAAAGGTAAATAAGCATCAGTACGATTAGCAGCAACTATGATCTCATCATCAAATTTTGAGAGACTATCATCCTGAACTTGTTTCTGGATATCACTATTTTGAGCTGAATCATTCTTTGATTTTGAGCCACAAGAAATGAGAACCAAAACAAACAGTATAATTATCGGGAAAACCCTATTTTTGAATATCGATAAACGCATATAATAATTTTGAATTACGAGTTTTTTATAGCTAAACGCATTATTGGTAGTAAAGCGTATAAAAGTAGTGTTTCAGCACCAATAATAAAAATTGGTATTGCTGCTATTGCTATTGGTATAATCGTTATGCTTATTGCTATTGCTACAGGTTTAGGGCTTCAAAAAAAAGTTAGAGAAAAGGTCGTTGCATTTAATGGTCATATTACCATTAACAATTATGACACGAATGAGTCTAATGAGTCTTTGGTTCCAATTTCTACAGATCAAACATTTTATCCGCAATTTAATTCTGTAGAAGGAATAAAACATATTCAAGGTGTCGCTACTAAGTTTGGTATTATTCGTACCGAAACTGATTTTGAAGGTATTGTACTCAAAGGTGTAGGTAGTGATTATGATTGGTCGTATCTAAAAGATTTTATAGTAGATGGCAATTTACCAACCTACGAAGGCAAACTTAGTAATGATGTTGTGATTTCTAGCTATCTCGCTAATCGTTTAAATTTCAAAGTAGGTGATAGTTTTCAGACTGTTTTTAGCAAAGGCAGTATAGAAGAACTTCCGTTTCAACGTCAATTTAAAGTTGTTGGCATTTTTAATTCCGGATTTCAAGACATTGATAAAAATTTCATGATTGGAGATTTGAGTCATATCCAACGTATGAACAAATGGGAGAAAACAGATGTTGGAAATTTTGAAGTCTACTTAGATGATTTCTCACAACTTATAGAAAAAGAGCAACAAATACGAGGTAAAACACCATCGTTTTTAGATACACAAACTATAGAAGAAAAATTCTCCACTACGTTCGAGTGGATTAAAATATTTGATAATAATACCTACGGAATAATCGCTATAATGATCATCGTTGCAGGAATAAATATGATTACTGCTTTATTGGTTCTCATTTTAGAGCGTACACAAATGATTGGAATTTTAAAAGCTTTAGGCAGTAGTAACTGGAGTATTAGAAAAGTGTTTTTATATAACGCGACCTATTTAATTGGTTTAGGTTTGCTTTGGGGAAATATCATTGGTTTGGGCTTATTATTTGCCCAGCAACAGTTTGAAATCTTGAAATTTCCAAACCCAGAGCAATATTATGTATCTGTAATTCCAGTGCATATTGGTTTAGATTATATCATAGGTCTCAATATTGGTACGTTTATAGCATGTTTTCTAATGCTACTAATCCCATCTATTATCATCACTAAGATTTCTCCGGTTAAGGCTATTCGTTTTGAGTAAGCTTCTTAAATCTATTTTTTAAACTTATCTAAGTTTAGATTATAATGCATTGATTTGAAGTGTTAAGATTTCCGTAGAAACTATTCGTAAATCTTAAGTTTTACTTACTTTTGCAACGTAAAATAATGACTATGCAATACGCTGAAAATATATTAGGAACCATTGGTAATACACCTTTAGTAAAATTAAATAAATTAACTAAAGACTTACCATGTTTGGTCCTCTCAAAATACGAAACGTTTAACCCAGGAAACTCTACAAAAGACCGTATGGCTTTGAAGATGATTGAGGATGCTGAAGCAGACGGACGATTAAAACCAGGTGGAACAATTATAGAAGGTACCTCTGGAAACACAGGTATGGGATTAGCTTTAGCAGCTATCGTAAAAGGTTACAAATGTATTTTTGTGATTAGTGATAAGCAGTCTAATGAGAAAATGGATATTCTTCGTGCTGTAGGTGCAGAGGTTGTTGTTTGTCCAACAGATGTTGAGCCAACAGATCCTCGTAGCTATTATTCAGTATCAAAGCGTTTAGGTGCAGAAACACCTAATTCTTGGTATGTAAACCAATACGATAACCCAAGTAACGCTGCAGCGCATTATGAAAGTACAGGTCCAGAAATCTGGAAACAAACTGATGGTAAGATTACACATTTTGTTGTTGGAGTAGGAACTGGAGGAACAATATCTGGTGTTGGTAAATACTTAAAAGAACAAAATCCTGATGTTAAAATTTGGGGAATAGACACGTATGGTAGTGTTTTTAAGAAGTACCATGAAACTGGAATTTTTGATGAGAAGGAAATCTATCCTTATGTGACTGAAGGAATTGGAGAAGATATATTGCCAGAAAACGTTGATTTTTCTATTATTGATGGCTTCACCAAAGTCACTGATAAGGATGCTGCTGTTTATACACAATTACTAGCAAAAGAAGAAGGTATGTTTCTTGGGAATAGTGCAGGAGCAGCTATAAAAGGCGTATTACAATTAAAAGAACATTTTACAAAAGATGATGTTGTCGTTGTTTTATTTCATGACCATGGAAGTCGTTATGTAGGTAAGATGTTTAATAATGAGTGGATGAAGAAAATGGGATATATAGAGTAGGCGTGAATTAAAGGGTCTACAATTTGATATACATATAGTTAATAGTGCTAAAATACCCTTTATAGGGTATTTTTTTTTGACAATTTATAACCTAAAATTGTACCATAATCTAACACTCTTATTATCATGAAAACATCAAAACTTCTAGTATTACTCATTTCAATATTCTTTTTCCAAAGTTGTTGTTCGTTATTTAAAACAGATTGTCCACCATGCGAAGATATCCAGCAAGGTGCAGAATTAGCTGATTTATTTTTAGATGATTTTGAAAGTATTATTGTTCCAGATGAAGAAGAAGGCTCTGTTGCCTATGATATTATTCACAC
>CAJQOA010000052.1 GCA_905479815.1 uncultured Psychroserpens sp. | reverse complement strand
TGGGAGCGTCGTATTCTAACCGTAACATTGCTTGCGGTTTTGGTAATGGATCATTTCCGCAAGAAAAACATGCAAAAGCCAGTAACGGAATAACTAGTTTTTTAATTGTCATAATGAATGGACCTTTTTAGTCTAAAATGGTAAACTTAATTTGTTTAATGCGCTTTTTGTCAATAGCCTCTACAGTAAAAACGTAGTTTTTGAAATTTATTTTACTTTGACGCCTTGGGAAAATGCCAGAAATCTCTAATACAAACCCAGCAATAGTTTCTGCTTCGCCTTTATTGTCTTCAAAATCTGTTTCGTCACTTAACTTTATAATCTTGTAAAAATCTTTTAGTGTTGTCTTACCTTCAAAAGAATAGTTATTGTCATCAATTTTAGTGTAAATGACATCATCATCGTCAAATTCATCACTAATGTCACCTACAATTTCTTCAATGACATCCTCAAGAGATACAACTCCAGATGTTCCACCATATTCATCAACCACAATAGCAAGATGTACTTTCTTCTCTTGAAACTCTACCATTAAATCATCAAGTTTCTTGTTTTCAGGCACAAAAAATGGATCACGTAATAAGGTCTTCCAATCAAACTCGTCTTTATCTATGTGAGGCAATAAATCTTTAGCGTATAAAATACCAGTAACAGCGTCTATACTGTCTTTATAAACAGGTATTCTTGAGTAGCCATTGTTAATGACTTCTGTTATGATATCAGTATACTTAGCATCTTCGCTTAGCGCAAAAATATCCATTCTAGGACGCATCACTTGTTTGGTATCTGTATTTCCAAAAGACACAATTCCTTTTAAAATTTTATGTTCTTCGTCTGTGGTATCACTATCTCCAGTCAATTCAAGAGCTTGAGATAATTGATCGACACTAAGGTTTGATTTTTGTTTTCCTAACTTGTTATGAATCCCTAACGTTATTTGGCGCATTGGTAAACTAATAGGAGAAAAAATAACATCAAATACTTTTAGGGGAACTGCCATAAACACAGAGAATTTCACCCGATTTCTACTCGCATAAATCTTTGGTACAATCTCACCAAAAAGTAAAATTAAAAATGTGATTACGACAACTTCTAAAAGAAATCTTAGCCATGATAATTCAACACCAGAAAAAAGCGTTTCACCCAAGTATGCAAATAAAATAACGATGCCAATATTTATAAAGTTATTAGCAACAAGTATCGTCGCTAGTAGTTTTTTTGGTCGCTCAAGTAGTTTAGCTATAATGTTGAATTTTTTAGGATTACTTTCTAAGCCTTGATCTATATCAGATTTACTTAATGAGAAAAATGCAACTTCTACACCAGAAATTAATGCAGAACAAAATAGTAAAACAAAAATCAAAATAATCCCAGAAACGAAAGAAACGTTTGTGTTAAGCATTGTGATTATTAAACTCGTGGGTTCTGGGTCCAAGGTGGATAGTTTAAGATTAGTTTAATTAAAATGGAAGATCGTCAGCGTCTTCAGTTGGTGTTTCTATTACAGGTTTACTGGCTGGTTTTTGAGCAGCTTGTTGAGGATTTGAAGTTGGTGCATTTCCGGCTTGATTATCATTTTTTGTAGATAAAAACGTGAAATCTGTACATTGAATCTCTGTAGAATAGCGATCTGCACCCTTGTCATCTTGCCATTTTCTGGTTTTAAGACGACCTTCTATATACACTTTGTCACCTTTAGATAAGTACTTTTCGCAAATTTCAGCAGCTTTATTTCTAACCACAATATTATGCCACTCTGTATTAGTGACACGCTCGTTGGTTTGCTTATTTGTATACGTTTCATTTGTTGCTAAAGGAAAACGACCAACACAGTTGCCACCATCAAAATAATGCATCTTTACTTCATCTCCCAAATGCCCAATAAGCATCACTTTATTTAAAGTTCCTGACATAATATGTTTTGTTATAAGACTACAAAATTAAACATTTTGAAATCAAAATAAGTTGATTATTAAAAGTATGAAAAATTTCTGAAATTTTAGAAACCAAACGTATCTATAAAGTTACTTATCAAAATTGGTGTTGGATAGTTTTTTACTTCGGAAATTGGAATACCTTCAATATGGAGGGCTTTAACATCAATAATCCAAAAAGTAGTAAATAAATGTTGATGAGATAGTTTGTGTACTATAGGTTCATTATTAAAAACACTAAACGAAAAGTCTGTAGTTTTAAAATAGTCTTTAACCAAAGGATGGTTTTGAAATGCATCAATAACGATCTCATTATCACTTTCAATCAAAGGGAATTGATACAAGTTTTGCCAGATGCCTTTTGACGTTCGTTGTTCGAAAACGGTTTTTTTATCTTCGGAAATGAGCACCAAGAAATTAAAATGCTTTTTGGTGACTTTAGTCTTTTTGAGTTTAATAGGTAATTCGTTAACTTTTCCTTTTTGCAGCGCAACGCAACTATCCTTTAAAGGACAAACAATACAATAGGGGTTTTTAGGTTTGCATTGCGTAGCGCCAAATTCCATAACCGCTTGATTATAGTCGCCAGGGTTTTTAGTATCTAATAACGTTGTTGCTAGTTTTTTAAATTCCTTAATTCCTAGAGTGCTATTAATAGGTGTTGAGATTCCAAAATATCTTGATAAAGCCCTGTACACATTTCCATCAACTACAGCATGAGGCTCTTCAAAACATATTGAAGAAATAGCACTTGCTGTATAATCACCAACGCCTTTGAGTTTTAATAGTTCAATATATGTAGTTGGAAATTTTCCATTAAGTTCATTGACAATATATTTTGCCGATCCATGTAAATTACGAGCTCTAGAGTAATACCCTAAGCCTTGCCACAATTTTAAAACATCTTGTTCATGAGCATTGGCTAAATCAAAAACGGTAGGATAATTAGCGACAAAAGCCTCATAATATGGCAACCCTTGTTTAATTTGGGTTTGTTGCATAATTATTTCCGACAACCAAATCTGATATGGATTTTTAGTATGTCTCCAAGGCAAATCTCGTTTGTTAACTGAGTACCAGTGTGTTAAAATATTAGTAAAATTCATTTAGAACAGTAAATAATTGCAAAAGTAAATCTTTAGTAGGTTAAATTTTAATTAATTACGCTTGAAATATTGAAATTAAATTACATATATTTGCAACCCTTATAATTAATAGATAACCCTAAAATTAATAACAATGACAAAAGCTGATATAGTAGCTAAAATTTCTGATAAATTAGGAATTGAAAAAGGAGATGTACAAGCAACAGTTGAAACATTTATGGAAGAAGTGAAGTCTTC
>CAJQOA010000051.1 GCA_905479815.1 uncultured Psychroserpens sp. | reverse complement strand
AACAGAGAAGTTAAGCCCATTTGCGCCGATGGTACTGCATTTGTGGGAGAGTAGGTCGTCGCCTTTTTTGAATCCCTTTTCATAGTAATATGAAAAGGGATTTTTTTTGCTTTATACTCAAATAAAAAATTGCTTTTTTTTATCTTCACATATTGAGGGACTACTATAATATGAATGTAAATAAAGACATAGATTTAGCTTGGGATTTTATTAATAATACTGATAGAAATATATTTCTAACAGGAAAGGCAGGGACTGGTAAAACTACGTTTTTGCATAAATTAAAAATGAAATCTTTGAAAAGAATGATGGTGGTTGCACCAACAGGTGTAGCTGCAATTAATGCTAAAGGTGTTACAATACATTCTTTTTTTCAGATGCCTTTTGGTCCAATATTACCAAGTGATAATTTGGAAGGTTCTTCCAACTTCACAAGAAAATTTAGTAAGACAAAAATTAATATTATTAAATCATTGGATTTGCTAGTCATTGACGAGATTAGTATGGTTAGAGCAGATTTGCTTGATGGAATTGATAAAACATTAAGACGTTTTAGAAACAGAAACCTAGTTTTTGGAGGAGTTCAACTTTTAATGATTGGTGATTTGCAACAGCTTTCTCCAGTTGTAAAAGAAAACGAATGGCATTTGTTAAAACCGTTTTATAAAAACGCATTTTTTTTTAGCAGTTTGGCTTATCAAAAATGTGAATCTATTACTGTTGAACTTAAACATATTTATAGACAGGATAACCCAACGTTTATAAATATTCTTAATGAGATTAGAACAAATACGTTATCTCAAACTTCAGCAGACGAATTGAATAAACGATTTCAACCAGATTTTTCCCCTCAAGATAATGAAGGTTACATTTATTTAACAACTCATAATAGTAAAGCTGAACGCGTTAATAATTCTGAACTTGAGAAATTACATAAGAATCCAGAAGTTTATTCAGCAAAAGTTGAAGGTAAGTTTCCTGAGTTTTCATATCCAAATAAAGAAGAACTAGTTCTAAAAGTGGGAGCTCAAGTAATGTTTATTAAAAACGACAGTTCTGTTGAGAAAAGATATTTTAATGGTAAAATTGGGCAGGTTATTCTTTTAGATAAAGATGAAGTCGTTGTAAAATGTCCAGATGATGATTTTAATATTATAGTTGCTCCAGAAATATGGGAGAATATAAATTATGATATTAATTCAGAAACGAAAGAAATTACAGAAAATAGAGTAGGCTCATACACGCAAATACCTTTAAGATTAGCATGGTCCATAACAATTCATAAAAGTCAAGGACTTACTTTTGAAAAAGCAATTATTGATGCGCAAGGCGCTTTTGCTCATGGTCAAACTTATGTTGCATTGAGTAGATGTAAGAGTTTAGATGGTTTAGTACTTAAAAGTAAAATTGATTCAAGTCAAATTATTAGTGACGCCAATGTTATAAATTTTAATAAAGAAGCCGAAGAAAATCAACCTAACGAATCTATTTTACAACGATCTAAAGTTGAATTTCAATTGAGTTTAATATCAGAATTGTTTGATTTTTATAAATTTTTATACCCAGTTAACCGTGTTTTAGATATCTATTATAAAAACAGAGGCAGTATCGAAGGTAATTTAGAAATGCCATTGATAACTATTAAAGAGTCTATTACTGGTTTGCTAAAAGTTGCTAACGGTTTTAACGCTCAACTTAAAGAACTCTCAAATCATCAAGAGTTGCCAGAAGAAAGCAAATTACTTCATAAACGTTTCAAAAAAGCAATCAATTACTTTACAGAGCAAACAAAAACCAATATACTTGAGCCTTATAAAACTTTTGGATTTACAACAGATAACAAAGCATTAGAAAAAGATATTATTAAGCAATTAGATTCATTTGAAGAATTACTATCTACTAAGCAGCTTTATTTTAATGGTTTAGTTGAACGCTTTAATTCTATTAAGTTTTTAGAATTACGAGCTAAATCTGTGTTTCTGGCTAAAGAAAAACCTAAAAAATCTAGAAAAGTTGCTATTGATGGGACCACCAATGTTGAACTCTTTGAATTACTAAGAGAATTAAGAAATACAATAGCACAAAGAGAAGACTTGATTCATTACCAGATATTTACACAAAAGGCCTTATATGAAATGTGTGAAACATTACCTACTAATAGTGTAGAACTTCAGTCTGTAAATGGAATGGGTAAAGTTCGTGTTCAGAAGTATGGAAATGAAATATTAGTAGTGATTAGAGATTATTGTGATGAGAATGATATTGAGACTTCTACCGATATTGAGATTTTTGAAAAACCAAAACGAAAAAAGGGTGAAACAAAAAAAGAATCCTTGGCCTTATTTCAATCTGGTAAATCTATAAAAGAGATTGCTATTCAACGAGAACTAAATGAAAACACTATAATGGGACATTTAGCAAGTTTTATGTCGTCTGGTGAAGTGAAAATAACTGATTTAGTTTCTGAAGAGCATTACTTAGAGTTAAAGACAATTATCCCTAAACAGAAATTCGAAAATTTATCAGATTTAAAACACCAAATTGATGATAAGTATTCTTTTGCCGAAATAAGATTAGTATTAGAAGATTTAACAAAATAAAAGAGGCTTCAAAATTAATTTTGAAGCCTCTTAAAATATTTTATTTGAAGATTATCCTTTTATAACACCTCTCGAAATTACAATTTTTTGAATTTCCGAAGTTCCTTCATAAATCTGAGTAATCTTTGCATCACGCATTAAGCGCTCAACATGGTAATCTTTTACAAAACCATTTCCACCATGTATTTGAACAGCTTCAACCGTTTGTTCCATAGCAACTTTACTAGCATATAGTTTTGCCATTGCACTAGACATATCATAGTTGTTTCCTTGATCTTTATCCCAAGCAGCTTTCATAACTAGCATACGAGCAGCTTCTATTTCTGTGTACATATCTGCCAATTTAAAAGCAATAGCTTGATGATTGCAAATTTCAGTACCAAAAGCTTTACGCTCTTTAGAATATTTAAGTGCCAATTCATAACCACCAGCAGCAATCCCTAAGGCTTGCGCAGCAATACCAATACGACCACCAGATAATGTTTTCATGGCAAATTTAAAACCAAAGCCATCATCACCAATTCTATTTTCTTTAGGAACTTTTACATCATTAAATTGTAAAGTATGCGTATCACTTCCTCTAATTCCTAACTTATCTTCTTTAGGTCCAATATCAAACCCTTCTGCTCCTTTTTCAACAATAAAAGCGTTAATACCTTTATGACCTTTATCTCTGTCGGTTTGAGCAATAACTAAATATACTCCAGCTCTACCACCATTGGTAATCCAGTTTTTAGTACCATTAATAACATAATGATCTCCCTTGTCAATTGCAGTTGTTGCTTGTGATGTAGCATCACTACCAGCTTCAGGTTCACTCAAGCAAAATGCTCCAATAGTCTCTCCAGTTGCTAGTTTTGTTAAATATTTCTGTTTTTGTTCTTCGGTCCCGTAAGTTTCTAAACCATAGCATACCAATGAATTGTTTACAGATACCATAACTGAAGCAGACGCATCAATTTTTGATAATTCTTCCATAATTAAAACATAAGAAATAGCATCCATACCGCTTCCGCCATATTTAGGATCTACCATGATTCCCATAAATCCAAGCTCACCCATTTTGCGAACTAACTCTTCAGGAAATGTTTGTGCATTGTCACGCTCTATAACTCCCGGAAGTAATTCCGTTTGAGCAAAATCGCGAGCTGCGTCGCGAATCATTATATGTTCTTCGGTTAAGCTAAAATCCATAGTCTGAAATAAATTATTGAATTGATAAAAAATGAAGTCAAAGATAAGTCTTTATTGGGATATTTTCAATCGTTATAGTTATTTTTACATAATATGATAAAATCCAGTTATAATATTGTAGGTGTAATGTCTGGTACATCATTAGATGGAATTGATTTAGCTTACATCACTTTTGAAGTAGGTAATACATGGACGTTCAAAATTGATTGTGCAGAAACTGTATCCTATTCTAAAAAATGGAAACATAAACTCTCAAATCTTGTTGGTTTTGATTTAGAAACTTTAAAATCAATAGATAAAGATTATACTATTTATTTAGCACAGACTATAAATAGTTTTCTTCGGAAACATCAACTAAATAATATTGATGCTATTTGCTCTCATGGACATACTGCGTTACATCAACCAGATCATAATCTTACTTACCAAATTGGGAATTTACCGACACTATCAAAATTAGTTTCACAGACGGTTGTTTGTGATTTCAGAACTCAAGATGTTACGTATAATGGTCAAGGAGCTCCATTAGTTCCAATAGGTGATCGTTTATTGTTTTCAGAGTATGATTATTGTATTAATTTAGGTGGATTTGCTAATATTTCTTCTGAAATAAATAATATCAGGATAGCCTATGACATCTGCCCTGTGAATATTGTTATGAATCGTTTTGCTGAAAAACTTGGTTATGATTATGATAAAGGTGGAGAAATTGCTAAGTCAGGAAATGTTGATCAAGACGTATTAAATCTCTTAAATGATTTAGACTTTTATACATTACAACCACCAAAGTCTTTAGGTTTAGAATGGGTAGATTCAGAAGTATTTCCAATATTGGAGGAGTCTAAACTTTCCGAAGAAACCATTTTAAGAACCTTTATTGAACATATTGCCATTCAAATAGCTAAGGCTTTTAAAACAAATTCAAAAGTTTTATTTACTGGTGGAGGAACTTTTAATGATTTCTTATTAGAGCGAATTAAAGCTCAAAAGCAGTTTCATTTAATAGTGCCTTCCAAAGAAATTATAGATTTTAAAGAAGCCTTAATCTTTGGGCTTTTAGGTGTTTTAAAATTAAGAGAAGAAGTGAACTGTTTATCCAGTGTCACTGGAGCTGATTGTGATCATTCGTCTGGCGTGATATATTATCCATAAAAATATTATAAATATAATATAAAGCGATTTTTTGTTTTTTATATTTGTTATAACTAACTAATTAAAATTTCACAAATGAATCAACTCTAGCTATTCTTTTATTTACACTAATTTTTTTAATAAGTTATAAATGATTCAAAGTAAATAAATGAAAGAACTACTACAAAAATACGAAGATAAGTCACCAGAAATAATTTTCAATTGGAAAGACCCAGAAACAGAAGCCGAAGGTTGGACTGTCATTAACTCACTTAGAGGAGGTGCTGCAGGTGGAGGAACAAGAATGCGTAAAGGTCTTGATATGAACGAGGTTTTGTCACTAGCCAAAACTATGGAAGTGAAATTTACAGTCTCTGGTCCAGCAATTGGAGGTGCAAAATCCGGAATAAATTTTGATCCTAAAGACCCAAGAAAAAAAGGTGTTTTAGAGCGTTGGTATAAGGCTGTCTCTCCATTACTTAAAAGTTATTATGGCACAGGTGGTGATTTAAATGTTGATGAAATACATGAAGTGATTCCAATTACTGAAGAAAGCGGAGTTTGGCATCCACAAGAGGGAGTTTTTGAAGGTCATTTTAAACCTACAATTGCTGATAAAATTAACCGTATTGGTCAATTAAGACATGGTGTTATTAAGGTTATTGAAAACCCAAAGTATTCACCAAGTGTTGCAAAAAAATACACAGTAGCAGATATGATTACTGGTTTTGGAGTTGCAGAAGCTGCTAAACATTTTTATGATGTTCAAGGAGATTCTATTATTGGTAAGCGTGCCATCGTCCAAGGTTTTGGAAATGTTGGTGCTGCTGCAGCTTTCTATTTGTCTCAAATGGGAGCAAAAGTTGTAGGGATTATCGATATAGTTGGAGGGTTAATTAAAGAAGATGGATTTTCTTTTGAAGAAATCACAGAGTTATACGTTGCAAAATCAGGAAATACATTAGTGAGTGATCATCTCATTCCGTTTTCAGAAATGAACGAAAAAATATGGGGGCTTGAAACAGAGATTTTTGCGCCTTGTGCTGCATCACGACTAATTACTCAAGACCAAATTGATCAAATGATTGGCACTGGTTTAGAAGTTATTTCGTGTGGTGCCAATGTGCCTTTTGCAGATAAAGAGATTTTCTTCGGAAGTATTATGGAGCACACTGATAATAAAGTTAGTCTTATTCCAGATTTTATTTCAAACTGTGGTATGGCAAGAGTTTTTGCTTATTTCATGGAGCGTAAAGTTCAAATGACAGATGAAGCTATTTTTAGTGATACTTCAGAAATAATTAGAAAAGCTATTAAAAAAGTTCACGATAAAAATCAAACCAAAACAGGCATTAGTGCAACTGCATTTGAAATCGCCTTAACACAACTTATATAAACTAACTTGCAATATGGAAACCATTATAATTTTAGTATTTGTTTTAGGCTATTTAGCAATAACTATTGAGCATAGCATAAAGATTGATAAACTAATTCCTGCTTTAGTTATGATGGCTATAAGTTGGGCATTAATTTCTTTAGGCATTGATTCTTTTCCTCAATGGTTTGACTCTGCTAATCATGGACTTGTAGATGGGTTCTCAGATTTAGGGCATGAAAGTAAAATGCACTGGATGGAAGAAACATTACTTCACCATTTAGGTAAAACTGCTGAGATTTTAGTCTTTTTATTAGGCGCAATGACCATTGTTGAAATCATTGATTATTTTGATGGGTTTGCAACAATTAAAGGCTTTATAAAAACAAAAAGTAAAAAGAAAATTCTTTGGATTTTTGGATTTTTAGCATTTTTCTTGTCTGCTATTATAGATAATTTAACTGCTACAATTGTATTGATTTCTATTTTACAAAAATTAGTATTTGATAGGAATGTTCGTATTTGGTACGCAGGTTTAATTATTATTGCTGCAAATGCTGGTGGTGCTTGGTCTCCAATTGGAGATGTGACGACAACCATGTTATGGATTGGTAAAAAAGTAACAACAGGTCATTTATTTGTTTACTTATTTATACCTTCTCTTGTTTGTATGCTTGTTCCTTATTTTGTTGCCTCGTTTTTGCCAGCTTTTAAAGGAAACTTAGATCAAATTGCTGATGATACTGATGATAAACCTAAAAGTAAGTTTAGTTCTACAATGCTATACCTAGGATTAGGTGGTATAGTTTCTGTGCCTATTTTTAAAACAGTTACACATTTACCTCCTTATGTTGGTATGATGTTAGCTTTAGGTGTCGTAGCTATTTTTGCTGAAATTTATAGTAATTCAAAGTTTAGTATTTCAAGTCATGATTCGGCTGAAAGTGATGCACATGCTCATCATAGCCCTGTTCATCATTCGTTGTCAAAAATTGAATTGCCAAGTATTTTATTTTTTCTTGGGATATTAATGGCAGTTGCAGCTTTAGAATCTTTAGGTATTCTTTTCGGGTTTGCAGATAGCTTAAAACAAAATATTGGGCTTATGGGTACTGAGCCAGATGGAACAGCTGTGTCTGATCTTGTAGTTCTATTATTAGGAGTTGGATCTGCTGTTATTGATAACGTACCATTGGTAGCAGCTAGTTTAGGGATGTTTACTGAAGGTATAGATAATCAATTATGGCACTTTATAGCATATTCTGCTGGTACAGGAGGATCTATGTTAATTATTGGTTCTGCGGCAGGAGTTGTTGCTATGGGAATGGAGAAAATTGATTTCTTTTGGTATTTCAAAAAAATATCATGGTTAGCATTGATAGGTTTCTTAGCAGGAGCTGTTGTCTTTATGTTTACAAGAACAATTTTTTAATTATATACTTTCAATAGAAAAGAATCGTTATTACAATAGTTAAAATTAATTTTCAATTTTATTAATATGATATTACAAAGTAATATTCAAGATGGTGCAGACATTTTAACAGATGGTGAACCCGTAGAAAAAACGTTATCTATTATAGAGTTAATTAGTAGTGGAGGTTTAGCTGGCCAAGTTATAATCGCAGTGCTGTTTGTGATGCTCATATTTGCAATCTATATTTATTTTGAACGCTTGTTCGCAATAAAAGCAGCTTCTCAAATAGATTCTAATTTTATGAATCAAATCAAAGATCATGTAAGTAATGGTAAAATAGATTCTGCGCAAATGTTATGTGCTCAAGTTAATTCACCAGTGTCTAGACTTATTAATAAAGGAATTACTCGTATTGGGAAACCTCTAGAAGATATTAATACAGCTATTGAAAATGCTGGTCGTTTAGAAATATACGGATTAGAAAAAAACGTAAGTATTCTAGCAACAATTTCTGGAGTAGCTCCTATGATTGGATTTCTTGGGACAGTAGTTGGTATGATTTTAGCAATTTTTGAACTCGCTAATGCTGGAGGAACTATACAAATGGATGTTTTGGCAAGTGGTTTATATACAGCGATGACTACGACGGTTGCAGGTCTTATTGTTGGTATTGTTGGTTATATGGCTTATAATCACTTAGTCGTTAAGACAGATAAAGTTGTATACCAAATGGAAGCTAATTCTCTAGAATTTTTAGATCACTTAAACGAACCTATTTAATGAATTTAAGAGGAAGAAATAAAGTAACACCTGAATTCAATATGTCATCAATGACAGATATTGTATTCCTGTTATTGATATTTTTTATGATAGCATCCACATTGGTAACTACAAATGCAATAGATATTTTGTTACCAACAGCAAGTGGTAAAACTGAAAATAAAAAATCAGTTGCTGTCAGTATAAAGAAAGATTTGACCTTTTATATTGATGAAAAACGTGTTGGCGAAAGTGTTTTAGAAAGCCAATTGATTGCTTTATTATCAAAAAAAGAAGAACCAACCATTGTTTTAAGAGCAGAAAAATCTGTTTCTGTTGAGCATGTTGTTAAGGTTATGGATATTGCTAATAGAAATAAGTTTAAAGTTATTTTGGCTGTAAAACCGGGTAATTAGAATTCATTTTTTTCTTCGGAATGAATCTTGCATACAAGAATATAAAACATAGCATCAAAAATTAGATGAAGTATTTAGAAACCATACACGAACGGAATTCAGCAAAGATTACTGCATTAATTGCAGTCATTCTTATATTGTTGTTATTCGTTATGGGAAATACGTATATGGATCCACCAGAAGAATATGGTGTTGCTATAAATTTTGGTAACTCTTCAGTAGGATCAGGAAAGGTTCAGCCAACAGAGCCAATAAAATCTAGAGTTAATGATGACGTTGTTAAAGAAGAAAAACAAGCTGAGAAAGTTGAGAAGGTAGAAACACCAACTGAAGCCAGTAGTAATGCAGAAGATGTCATGACTAATGAATCTGCAGAAGCCATAGCAATTAAAAAGGCAAAAGAATCTAAAGCGAAAGCAGACGCAAAAGCAAAAGCAGATGCTGAGCGTAAAGAAAAATTACGACAAGAAGCCGAGGCTAAAAAAGCTAAAGAAGAACAAGATAAAAAGGATAAGCTAGACGCTCTTATTGGAGGTGTTAAAAACTCTGATGGTCCAACTAAGGATGGAGAGGGACCAGGTGATGGACCAGGAGATAAAGGTGATTTAGATGGAAACCCTTATGCACCTTATGATGGAATACCAGGTGCTGGAAATGGAGGCGTTGGCTATGGACTAAATGGTCGAGGAAAAGCGACTTACACGCCTCAAGATGGTTGCGAAAATGAATATGGTAGAATAGTTGTTGATATTCTTGTAGATCGCAGTGGTAAAGTTATTAAAGCAGAATTTGGAAGAGGAAGTACTAATGTTACAGATTGCTTAAAAAAACAAGCCTTAAAAATTGCAAAGTCTTACAAATGGCCAGCAGATTCTAAAGCGCCTGCAAAGCAACCTGGTAAAGTAGTTGTCAACTTTTCTTCTACAAATTAAATGAATTACCAAGATACATTAGATTGGATGTTTAAGCAGTTACCTATGTATCAAAATCAAGGTAAAACTGCTTTCAAAAAAGACTTGTCCAATACAATACACCTCGCCACACACATAAAAAACCCAGAGCTTAAATTTAAAAGTATTCATGTTGCTGGAACCAATGGAAAAGGTTCTACTAGTCATATGATTGCTTCAATATTGCAAGAAGCAGGTTATAAGGTTGGATTATATACATCTCCACACTTAAAAGATTTTAGAGAACGTATTAAGATTAACGGAAAAGAGATTAGTAAACAGTTTGTAATCGGTTTTATAAAACGTAACAAGCTATTTTTTGAGCAACAACAATTGTCATTTTTTGAAATGACTGTAGGGATGGCCTTTGATTATTTTGCAAAACAAAAGGTTGATATTGCAGTGATTGAAGTGGGCCTTGGAGGTCGATTAGATTCTACAAATATTATTACTCCAGAAATTTCAGTTATTACAAATATTGGTATGGATCATACTCAGTTTTTGGGAACAACATATGAAGCTATTGCAACGGAAAAAGCTGGGATTATTAAGCCAAATACTCCTGTAATCATTGGAGAAACACAAAAGGAAACTAAAGATGTCTTTATAGGTGTTGCTAAAGTTAATACTGCTAAAATTTATTTTGCAGATGATATCACTTCTGATTACAAGAGTGATTTAAAGGGGAATTATCAAAAACATAATATTAAAACAGCAACACGTGCTTTACATGTGCTCAACGAGGCTAGTTTTAATATTTCTGAAGAAAACATAAGAATAGGATTACAAAATGTTATTAAAAACACAGGCTTAAAAGGACGCTGGCAAGAGTTACAGTTAGCACCTAAAGTCATCTGTGACACTGCACATAACAAAGAAGGGCTTACTTATATTGTAAAACAAATCGGTCAAGAACATTATAAAACACTTCATATGGTTTTTGGTGTTGTAAGCGATAAAGACTTGGATTCTATTTTGCCTTTACTTCCAAAAGAGGCAATCTATTATTTTTGCAAGCCCAATGTGTCTAGAGGTTTAGATGCCGAAACCTTAAAACTCAAATTTATATCTAATGGATTTAAAGGTCAAGCTTATCAATCTGTAATTGCGGCTTTAGATGAAGCAAAAAAATGTGCAAACTCTGAAGATTTAATCTATGTTGGAGGCAGTACTTTTGTGGTCGCAGAAGTCGTGTAAAAAACGAATTATTTGTATATTTAAATTTCAATTTAATTATTTATAATGACAGAGATTATCAATCAAATAGTTGCATTAGATTCTAAATTAAAGAAAGAGAATAACGATAGTGGTAATCGATATTTAGATCGTATTTATCATGAATTTGAAGCTATTGGGTTTCAAATCGTGATTCCTTTAGGTCAAACCTATCGTAATGAAATGACAGATGTTGAAGCCAATGTTATTGGTGATTTGAGTAGAACATCTAAAATCACTAAAGTATTGAAGCCTGTCATTTACCAAATTGAAAATAACGAAACTAAACTCCTTCAAAAAGGAATAGTAGTTGTAGAATAGCCTCGAATGAAAACTATAAACTTTGCCATAGATTTAGGGACCACTAATAGTCTTATTGCTAAATATGACGATGGAACTATTAAGATTTATAATAATCCGTTAGGTTTAAAACAAACCTTGCCTTCTTGTATCGCTTTTCGCGGAAAAAGAACAGTTATTGGAGACAAAGCATTAGACTATTTAGAAAAAGATGCAGAAAATATCTGCATGCTCTTTAAGCGTAAAATGGGAACACAGGACACCTATTTTGTCCCATCTATTGATAAAGAAATGTCTCCAATAGAATTATCTTCTTTGATTCTTAAAGAACTAAAGAACTTTGTCAATGATGAAGAAGTTTTAAATTCTGTCGTGATTACTATTCCTGCATCTTTTGATACGATTCAATCTAATGCCACTAAAAAAGCAGGTTATTTAGCAGGGTTTAAAGAGGTTGTTTTATTACAAGAGCCAATTGCAGCATGTTTGGCGTTTGCAAATACATCTAATATTGAAGTTACCGATAAACAAAACTGGATCGTTTATGATTTTGGAGGTGGTACTTTTGATGTGGCTCTAGTAGAAGTTAATGATAGAGAATTAAAGGTCAAAGATAATCTAGGTGATAATTATTTAGGAGGAGCAGATTTTGATAATCTTATTGTTGAGCATTTAATTGTTCCGTTTATAGAAGAAAAATTAACGCTAACTAATCTTTGGAAAGATCTTAAATCTAAGACCACTAATTTTAAAGGTCTATATTTTGAGTTGCTTAAAATTTCCGAAGAAGCAAAAAAAGAATTGTCAATTTATGAAGAGACAGAGATTGAAATTGATGTAGACATCAATGGCGAAAATTTCTACGAGCAATTGATTATAAAAAGAGAACAGTTTGAAGATTTGATTTCTTCAAGAGTAGAACAAACCATAACTTTTATTCAAGATGTTATTAAAAATAATCAATTACTTAATTCACAAATAGATCGTGTGATTTTGATTGGAGGGACGACGTATGTGCCATTAATTAAAAGACGAATTGCTGAGGCTATTGGCGTAGAGGTTAATTCTAGCATAGATCCAACATCTGCAGTGGTTCATGGTGCAGCTTATTTTGCAGGTTCTAAACCAGCAACTGAAATTGAAATTGAAGAAAGTGAAGCTGAAAACACGGCTTTAGAGACTATAGATTTTAAATTGTTTTATGAGCAAAACACCAGGGATTTAGAAGAGTTAATCACGTTTAAGATTAATTCGGGTGACGCAAAGAGTTATAGAATAATGAGAAAAGATGGTGGATATGATTCTGGTGTAAAAACGTTAGAAGATGATACGTTTTCAGAGTTTGTGCCACTCCTAGAAGGCAGACTAAACCCTTTTAAAATACAGTTGTTAAGCGATGCTTTAGATGTTATTAAGGTTATAGATTCTGTAGCTATAAATCAAGGTAGTTACAATGTGCAAGGTCAACCATTACCTAATGATATTTGTATGGAAGTTGATGATCTAGATGCATCTACAACGCGATTAGATTTGGTATTTGCTAAAGGGAGTATTTTGCCATTAAAGAAGAAAATTTATAAAACGGCATCTAAAACGATATTAAGACAATCCAAATCAAATTTGATTATCAATATCATTGAAGGAAAGTCTAAAGGGTTGCCAAGTTCAGGGTTGAGTATTGGTTATATTGAAATCTTCGGAAAAGATCTAGAAGAAGACCTCATAAAAGGTACAGATATAGAGATCGAAATTGAGGTAACTGAGTCTCGTGATTTGAAAATCAACGTCTTTTTGCAATCTTGTGATCAAGAATTTAAAAATGCCTTTAGCGAATCTGAAAGAGCGATAAGTATCAATAAGATTAATATGGAAATTAATACAGTTCTTGGAGATGTAGAAGAGTTGATTAAGACTAATAATTCTGAAGAAAATTTTGAATATTCACAACAGCTAGAGAACATAAGAGTTGGTTTAATAGAAACCCAAATTGCAACTTCGCTAATAAATGATGATGATATCTCTGACGCAAAATTTCAGTTAGATGATAGAAAACGAAAACTCATTCAAAGTTTTGATGATTTAACACGAAATAAATTAATTGCTCAAGAAATTGAAGAGTATAATGAATCTAAGTCAGGTTTAGAATATCATTTAAACAAAGAGGAAAATGAGCGTTTTCAAGACAAATACTCTCGAATTATCAAAAACGAACGAGAGGTTATTAACTCTGGTAATAAATATTTAATTCGTTCTAAAATAAAAGAACTTGATGAGTTATATGACTCTATAATTCAATCTAGTGATGAGAACTTTATTACTTACTTTTTGCATATGAAGTTTGTTACAGACTTTTCAAATAAACGCAAAGCAGAGAAATTAATTAAGCAAGGTGATGAGGCATTAGATAAGAAAGATTACAAGTCTTTACGCCATATCGTTTATGGGTTGTCAGGACTCTTGCCAGATTATGAGAAGGAAAAGCAAAAGAAATTTAAAGACGATAGTAGAACTGGATTGGGTTAATTTCTATACTTTTTATTGTACCAGTTTGTGTAAATTTTAGCAATATTTAATTGCTTGAGTTTAATTTTGTTGGTTTTTATAGTTTCTCCTCTAACGGTGTCAACTAATACTTTATTAGAAGAACTGCTTTTTACTATAGATACAATATTCTCAAATGGATATATAGAGATCTCTTTACTTAATGATGTATCATAATCTGTGATTTTATACAAATTTGATAAATCGGTATCCCTTTTAAAGTGTGAAAATCTAGATGAAACAAAATCGGTTCCTGTATAAAAAAGTAAAGAATCATTTTGAATAACCTTAATAGAAACTCGTTTTCCAACAGGTATGTAAATTGATTGGTCAATTCCTTGAGTTAGCCTGAATACGATAAGATCTTTCTTACTTCTATTATTTATTTTAAGAAACGTATTGTTTGTAAGGTCTTCTGTGTATGGTAATTCGTTAAAAGTTTTTTGATATGGATTTGAAAACGGATGTAACTTCATACCTGAAATTTCATCACTAGTTTTTCTTTCAACTTTTCGTTTTAATGTATAGATAAATTTGGTATGGTCTGTTAGCTTTAACCTATCATCAGTGCTCGGCGGTCTATAAACGTCTTCTATTACAGTGTCTTCAATTAAGTCATTGTCAATGGTAAACGTGTCGTCTGTTGAACTGGAACGTTGAATACTGTCAATCATTCTTTGAATTTCATCGTTATAAACAGGGTTAGAACTGTATTCACTGTTTTTGAAATAATCGTAATCATTACTGCTGCTACTTGAACTCTTGCCAACCCAAAATATGATTCTAATAACAATCATAACTATCACGAAAATACTCCATCCGCCAAAACCAGAACCTGTTTTTTTGCTAGATCTAGAAGGGTGTGAGTATTGTTTTGCAATGTCTGCATTTGATACTAGTGTTTCTTTTAAAAACACGTTAGATGTATCTAAAATTGAAAATGCTACCATTGATTTAGCAGCAAATCTAAATTCTTGATTATCTGTATTTCTTCGATTAGAATTATAGATGTCAATGACCTCAGAGTTGAGTTCCTGCATATCGTCATTAAAACAGTCAGGATATTCATTTAAGCAATTAATGAAGACCTTATTAGTAATAAAAGCTACAGGGAATTCTTTCTGTTTTAAACGACCTTCTCTTAAATAAACTGTAGCATAATTTAATCGTGCTTTAAAAAAGTTGATGATGAGTTGATTGTTTTCTTCGGAAAAAAGATAATTATGAATTAATACCTTAAGTAGTAAAACATATTTGCCCTTGCTTAAAGTCTCAGATAAGAATACTTTTAAATTCTCTTTTAAAAATGGCGCAAGAAAGTATTTTAAATCATCAAGATTAGAAATAAGTGAATCATCAATAGAGATGTCTCCTTGTTTTATGTTTTGATAATCTCCAGAGATTAATTGTTTGAGCCAACTATGTTTCTCAATAAAAACATGATGCTGTATTACAGTCTCATCATTAAGTTTATCAATTAAATTAGAAATGTCACCAAGGTTATTGGCATCACCAAGCATAGCCTTAGCTTTGAGTTGTTTTTGGAGTTTGATTATTCCATTAGCATCAATTTGAGATAATTCATTAATGTCTATGCCTAATTGGTCAATAAAAGAGATGTATTTCAATGTATAATATTATAAGATATAAAAATATCAAAATAAGTTTGAACACAACAAATAACTGTACTTTTTTGGTAATGAGTGTCTTTAAAAATTATTTTGTTTTTTTTTGAAAAAAGCTTTTGGTAATTAAAAATCTAGACTATATTTGCAGTCCAATAATTAGGGCAATTAGCTCAGTTGGTTCAGAGCACCTCGTTTACACCGAGGGGGTCGGGGGTTCGAATCCCTCATTGCCCACTTTAACTACAATTCCGATTTGATTTTTCAAATCGGAATTTTTGTTTTTAATAAGCACAAAGCTTAAATTGATTTTGAAAACAAAAAGTAAACAAAGAAACCTTATCTTTAAAAATTAGAAAAGGGTCATTAACTCAGTTGGTTCAGAGTGTCACGTCGACAACGTGGAAGTCACTGGTTCGAATCCAGTATGACCCACATCACATAGAAAAATCTACACGAAAGTGTAGATTTTTTATTTCTAGAAATTCCTTAAATTTAGTCTTACCCATATTTACTGACTTTACTATTATAATCCAATATATATAAAGGGTTGCATAGAGTATGAATAACTGCTTCCTAAATTGAGATACTATATTAAATCTAGTGTGCGTTCTAAAGCCATGCCTCGAGATCCTTTTATTAAAAAGGACTGACTTTCAAAATTAAAATTAGCAAAGTCTTTACCGAAATCCTCAAAAGATTTAAAATAAAAGCTGTTGTTGTGTCGATATGGAATATCATAAAAATTTTCTCCAACAAAAATTAATCTTTGAAAATTCAAACTGTTTGCATAATCAGAAATATGTTGATGTTCTTCTTGAGCGGTTTTGCCTAGTTCAAACATATCCCCTAAAATAACAACTTTATTTTTGTTATGAAGTTGATCAAAATTTGATAGTGCAGCATGCATACTAGATGGATTAGCATTATAAGCATCCAAAATTATTTGATGTCCGTTTTGTTCTACAATTTGTGAACAATTATTATTTGGGATGTAACTTTCTATGCCTTCAATAATAGCTTTAGTCGATATATTAAAGTGTTCACCTAAAGCAATTGCAATACAAACGTTATCATAATTATATGAGCCTGTTAGATGTGTTTTTATAGTTTGGTGTTTGTAGCTTAAAGCTATATAGGGTTGAGATTCTAATAATTCTGTTTTATAACCAAATATTTCAGTATGATTGTATTCACCAACTTGTTTAAGCTGTAGCTCGTCATTTTGGTTAACAAAAATAGTTTTTTGGTTGACTTTTAAATGCTCATATAGTTCAGATTTACCTTTGATTACACCTTGAAAACCTCCAAACCCTTCAAGATGTGCTTTGCCAAAGTTTGTAATCAAACCATAGTCTGGTAAGGCTATATTTGTAAGAAATTCAATTTCTTTTTGATGATTTGCACCCATTTCGACAATACCAATTTCTGTAGTATTATCCATGCTTAAAAGCGTTAATGGAACTCCAATATGATTATTTAGATTTCCTATGGTAGCTGTTGTTTTATAGGTTTTAGAAAGTACAGCGTTTATGAGTTCTTTGGTTGTTGTTTTACCATTGCTGCCTGTTAGCGAGATGATCGGAATGTTTAGATATTTTCGATGAAATAAAGCTAAGTTCTGCAATGCACTAAGCACATCGTCAACAATAATATATTGATCGTTGATTTTAAATTCTGGCTCGTCTATTATAGCGAATGCAGCACCTTTTTTTATGGCATCTCTTGCAAACTTATTTCCATTAAAATTTCCGCCTTTGAGCGCAAAAAACATGCAGTTGTCTGAGATGTTTCTAGTGTCTGTACAAACAGATTCACATTGTAAAAAATGCTCATGTAATGTTTCTAAAGTCATAGAATAAATGTAATAAAAAAGTCCTAATCATTGCGATTAGGACTTTAAATATATTTATATAAATGTATTAATTTCTTTTCTTAGCTCCTTGAGATTTTGAACCAACTCTAGACATTGCACATCTAAATCCAATATAGTCTGTTGCCATATCTTGTGGGAAATATCTACGTTGTGCTGGATCTATCCAGTATGCTCTATCTCTCCAAGAACCACCTTTATAAACTCTAACTTCATCGTTAATTAAAGATGTTCTTTGGTTAGATGTATCATATTCTTTGATTAATTTTCCTAAAGAATCTCTTTCAACATTATGTTTTGGAGAGTTATACATTTTACTTGTAGTACTTTTTGAATCATCAGCATCTTCGTCAAAACTTTCAGCATAAAGACGTGAAGATCTTGTATCTCCATCTCTAAAGTTTCTGTTATCACTCTTGTCAAAATTAGTTCTTAAGTACGTTTCGTCTTCGTTTACAGCAACTCTTGCTATTTCACCTGGAAGGTTTCTAGCAACAATTCTACCGTTACTTAATGTGTCATATACTATTTCGTCTGGAGTGATAATTTTAACTGTACCATCCTCGTTAATTGCATTTTTATAATACACATTACCTCTTACATAGTTGAAATCATTAAATTCATCATCAACTATAGGTCTGTATACATCATATACCCATTCTGCAACGTTACCAGCCATGTCGTAAATACCATAATCATTTGGCGCATAAGACATAACTTGAGCAGTGATATCTGCACCGTCATCAGACCATCCAGCAATTCCACCATAATCTCCTTTACCTTGTTTGAAGTTGGCTAATTGATCACCTTTAGTTTTACGTTTTCCAGATCTAGTGTATTGACCATCCCATGGATATTTTTTACGTCCTCTATAAACATTAAAGCTTCTTAATTCACTCATTCCAAGTGCAGCGTATTCCCATTCAGCTTCTGTTGGAAGCCTATAGTCTGGTGATATTAAACCAGATTCTCTACGTGCATATTGGTTAATTGTATCTCCAGCCGCAGTAGTTTGTACTCTACGTCTAGATTTTTCTGGGTTAATGATAGAATCATTACCACCATAAGTCATTGTAGGAGCATTGATATAAGTGTCAACATTAAAATTGCTATCTGCAGATGATGTTAAGTGAGTATCTCTCTCTAAATAACCTGCATCTTGTAATTTCATTTCAGCAACTCTATCTGTTCTCCAGCTAGCAAATTCAACAGCTTGAATCCAACTCACACCAACTACAGGATATTCACCGTAACCTGGGTGACGTAGATAATTCTCTGTCATCATTTCTGCATATCCTAAACGGTTTCTCCATACTAATGTATCTGGAAGCGCGCCTTGGTATATTAATCTATAGTTTTCTTCTTCTGGTGGATAAGTTCTTTTAATCCAATCTAAGTATTCAGTATACATTTTATTGGTAACTTCACTTTCATCCATGTAGAATGATTGAATGTGTTGTTGATTTGGAGAATTATTCCAATCATGCATAACATCATCCTGTACTTTACCCATTGTAAAAGTTCCTCCTTCTACAAACACTAATCCTGGAGCAGTTTCTTGTTCTTGGAATTTGTCATTGTATTGGAAACCACCATTTTTATCGTTGATTTTCCAACCCGTAGCTCTTGAAGTGTTCTTTGAAGAGTTTCTACTACAGCTAACAATTGTTAAAGATACCACTAGGGCTAATAATATCCTTAGGTTTAAGATGTTTTTCATATCCATACTTTTAAGTAAGCTAATTTAATTTTAGAGACGCAATATAGTAATTAAAGGTAAACTTACAACACTTTTTACTAAAATCATGCAAAAAAAACTGCATTTCATCCCTTTTTTCATACACAACAACGGACTTTTGGTCACTTTATCGATGTATTTTGTCTTTAATAACGAACGATTAAATCAATTATTGTTGTAATTTTGAATAAAAAAATTGGACTAAATAATATCACGACTTTATAGACGTTATTTAACTATGAAAAAACACTTACTATTATTTTTATTACTAATCTCCTTTTTGAATTATGCTCAGCAAAAGCAATTTGATATTAATTGGGACGCTTCAACAACTTTAGAAACTGCTAATTCTACAATTGTAATTCCGAGTTTTGATAAAAGTCATTTTAGCTTCACTTATAAAAAAGGGATTACATTTTTCGCACAGTGGGAAGAGTCAACTTATATAGACGAAAACTCTGTAGAGTTGAGTCAGGTTTCATATGCGGCTATATCTGCTTCAGAATTAAAAGACTTGGCCTTATCTACAATACCAAAGTCGCCTAAGGTGAAATTAAAGAATGCTATAGATAGAGATAATATATCTGCTTATTTTGAAATAACTCCTATTATTAACGATAGAGGTACATATAAAAAAATAACATCATTTACAGTTAATTATCAATATGGAGGTTCTCTTAATAGAACTGGTTTGAATAATGAGGAAATTGTAAACTCTATATTAAGTTCTGGACAATGGTATCGTTTCTATGTTGAAAAATCGGGGGTTTTTAGACTAAGCAAAAGCTTTTTAAATTCTATGGGTGTAAATACAAATACAGATCCAAGAACTATAAAACTGTTTGGTAATGGAGGAGCAATGCTTCCGCTTTCAAACAGTGAGCCTGCTCCAATTGATTTACAAGAAAATGCAATTCAATTTATTGGAGAAGAAGACGGTGTTTTTAATAATGATGATTATATCTTATTTTATGCTGAAGGTCCTACTGAATACAACGCAGAGAGTGATACAAATATAAATTTATACTCAGATAAGTCCTATTATTATATAACTGCTCAAGGTGGTTTAGGAAAACGTATAACACCATTAGATCAACCTGATGATGCACCATCATTAGAAATTACAACATTCGAAGATTATCAGTTTCATGAAGTTGATGAAAATAATTTAGGTAAAATTGGAAGACGTTGGTTTGGAGAACGTTTTGATGTTGAAAACGAAAAAACATTTAATTTTAATTTTCCAAATATTATACCAACAGAGCTCGCCAAGATTAGAGTGCTAGCAGCAGGAGTAAGTGAAACAACATCTAGTAATATGCAAGTCGTTATTAATGGAACCTTATCTGGTACCATTGGTTTCTCAGTTGTTGATGATCCTATACTAGCCTCTGGTAACTCTTATCAAAATGATGTATCACTTCCATCTGAAGATGTTGAAGTTAAGTTGGTTTATAATAATAATGGTAACCCATCTACTTTTGGTTATTTAGATTACATATCTATTGAAGCCACTAGAGGATTAATTTTTGACGGTAATCAATTTGTATTTAAAAATAGCGAAGTTGCTTTAAGTTCTGGCGTAGTTCAATATACATTAGCCAATGCAACTAATGTTCAAGAAGTATGGGATATTACAGATAAATACAATGTAAAAGCAGTAATAAATAGTGATCAAAATTCTAATTTAGTATTTAAGGATCTTGCTGGTTCTGCAAAAAAATATGTTTCAGTAACTAGTTCAGATTATTATCAACCTTCAAGAGATTCTAACTCAAGTGTTAGTAATCAAGATATAAAAGGGACTGTTTTTTTAAATACACAAGGAGAGTTTCAAGATATAGATTATATAATTATAGCAAATAATAATTATGTGTCACAAGCTGAAAGATTAGCCCAAATAAACAGAGATCAATATAATCTTAATGTAAAAGTGCTAACGCTTAATGAGATTTATCATGAGTTTGGTTCAGGTAAACAAGATGTTGCAGCGATTAGAAACATGGTACAATATGTATATCAAAATGCAAGTGAACCAAGTAAACGCTTAAAGTATTTATGTCTGTTTGGAGATGCATCGTATGATTATAAGGACAGAGTTCCTAATAATACTAACATAGTACCTATATGGAATTCAGCAGAAAGCTTTAGTCTAGTATCCTCGTTTATTTCAGATGATTTCTACGGAATGATGGATGAAAATGAAGGAGGAATGGAAGAAGAAGAACGATTAGATATCGCTGTAGGAAGAATTTTAGCAGACACTCCTCAACGTGCTAAAGACTTAGTAGATAAAATAGAAGGGTATTATGGAGAAGAAGCCTATGGGAGTTGGAGAAATAATGTGATTACAATTTCTGATGATGTAGATATAAAGTGGGAGAAAATATTACAAAACACAACAGATGAAATCGCAAACGAAATCACAACAGAAAAACCATTTATAAACGTTACCAAGATTCATACAGATTCATATCAACAACAATCATCTGCAAGTGGAGAGCGATATCCTGCAGTTAACGATGCTATTAAAAACGCTTTAGACGTTGGCGCTATCGTTGTTAACTATTTTGGACATGGTGGAGAAGATGGATTAGGAGGTGAGCGTATGTTTACAAAAGTAGATGCACAAGAAATAAGAAACCTATGTAAATTCAACCTATTTGTCACAGTAACTTGTGAGTTTACTAAGTTTGATAATCCGCAACGTCAAACTGCAGGAGAATTCACATATTGGAACAAAGAAGGAGGTGCAATAGGGTTAATTACGACAACACGACAAATATTCGTAACTGTTGGAGTCGTAATCAATGAAGAGCTAGATGCCTATTTGTTTAATTTTGGTTCTAATGATTATCCAACAATGGCAGAGGCCTTGAGGTTAACTAAAAATGATCCATCTGTAGTAGGTATAAATCAAAAATCACTCGTGTTTTTTATAGGCGATCCTGCAATGAAATTAGCCATTGCAAAGCCAGAAATTAGACTAACTGCAGTAAACGATGTTCTTGTAGCAGACCAAACAGAACCACTAAAAGCTTTAGATCGCGTTAAAATGTCTGGAGAAGTTTATGATTCTTCAGGGAATTTTTTGTCAAACTATAATGGTGTTGTTACAGCAACCGTTCTAGATAAAGAAATTGAAAGACAAACGTTAGCTAATGATGGAACAACAGAGAATGGAGAATTACTTTTATTAGACTTTAAAGCACTTGGAGAAACCATGTTTAAAGGTCAAGCAACTGTTACAAATGGTAAATTTGATTTTGAATTTGTAGTGCCTCGTGATATTGGAATTCCTGTCGGACAAGGAAAAGTTGGTTTTTATTCAAAACAAGATAATATTCTAGATGATAAATCTGGTTTTAGTTTTGATATTCAAGTAGGAGGTATTAATGAAAATGCTGAAGAAGACAACATAGGGCCAGTCATTAATTTATTTATGAATGATGAGAATTTTGTTTCTGGCGGAATTACAAATGAGCAACCAGCACTTATTGCTAGACTCCAAGACGACAATGGTATAAACACGGCTAGTGGAATAGGACATGATATTACAGCAATCATAGATGGAGATGAAACGAATCCATTTGTTTTAAATGATTATTATGAAGCCAATGTTGATGATTATAAAAACGGAAAACTAAGCTATCCTTTTAGAGATTTAGAACCTGGAATACACACATTAACACTAAAAGCTTGGGATGTCTATAATAACTCTTCAACAGCTCAGATAGAATTTAATGTGAGAGATAAAGATGAAGAATTAGTTATCACTAATGTATTAAACTATCCTAATCCTTTTATAGATTACACAGAATTTTGGTTCAATCACAATAGTTCTGATGTTTTAGACGTTTCAGTACAAATCTTTACTGTTTCAGGGAAACTGGTGAGAACTTTAAATGGTCAAACATCTGGAGGAGGAAAAGTAACAAGCTCACTTTCTAAAGATATTGTTTGGGACGGAAGAGATGATTTTGGAGATAAAATTGGAAAAGGAGTCTACGTTTATAAACTAAAAGTGAGATCAAATCGTTTAAATAAACAAGTTGAAAAAATCGAAAAACTTGTCATACTATAATAATAAATTATATTTGCCTAATATATTATAAGTAGCAATACCTTAATATAAACAAGAATTCACATATGAAAAAGTACATTTTAGCCATTCTAACGCTTTCGGTATTTAATATATCAAACGCTCAAGAAACAATAACATTTCCTAACCAATCTACAGTAATTACGACAGGTGTTCCATTCATGCTCATTGCGCCAGACGCAAGATCTGCAGGTATGGGAGATATGGGTGTAGCAACTTCTGTAGATGCTTATGCTCAACAATGGAATCCTGCTAAATATGCATTCTCTGAAGCAAAATCAGGAATAGCAGTAAGTTATACGCCATACCTTAGTAAATTAGTAAATGATATTTCTATTGCATATCTAACGTATTTTAATAGAATAGATGATAGAAGTTCATTTGGAGTTAGTTTCAAATATTTTGGTTTAGGTGAAATTGAAATTCGTCCAGATGAGTTTTCAGAGCCATTGATAGAAAAGCCAAATGAATTTACTGTAGATGCATCCTATTCATTACGTTTAGCAGATCAGTTTGCTTTGGCTGTATCTTTACGTTATTTACGTTCAGATTTAAGAATCCAAGCAGTAGATGCTAATGCAAGTGCAGCTGGTTCTTTTGGAGTTGATATTTCAGGTTTCTATCAAAGTGAAGAAGAAGCATACGATAGTTTCAATGGAAGAACACGTTTAGGGTTTGCTATTCAAAATTTAGGCCCAAAAATTAAATATGATGATGGTGGTCGTGAAAACTTTTTACCAACTAATCTTAGATTAGGTGGAGGGTTTGATTTTATTTTTGATGAGTATAATACATTATCTGTAACTGCAGAAGTAACAAAACTTTTAGTACCAACACCTCCTTTATTTGGATTTGTTGATACAGATGGTGATGGAGAGCAAACAGCAGATGACGCTTCTACTGCAGATATTGATGAAAGTGAACCTACAATCATTACAGGAGGTCAATCTAACGATGTGAATTTCTTATCAGGAGTGTTTCAATCATTTGGAGATGCACCTGGAGGATTTAGCGAAGAGTTAAAAGAATTTACTTGGTCATTAGGAGCCGAATATTTATATCAAGAATCATTTGCTTTTAGAGCAGGTTACTTTAATGAAAGTGATGAGAAAGGTGCTCGTAAGTTTTTTGCAATGGGAGCAGGTTTTAAATACACAACTATAAACATTGACTTATCTTACTTGTTCTCGGCATCTAAGGTTCAAAGTCCTTTAGAAAATACATTGCGTTTTTCTCTAACATTTAATTTTGGAGATGGAGAATACGATGAGTATTAGTAGATAACATAATTAAAATTAAAAAAACTATTGTTGTAAAAACAATAGTTTTTTTGTCTAAACACGTTTTTGATGAAAGACATAAAAATAGAATCAACCCTTACAGTCTATGAAGACTATAATGAACTTCCTGCAGATATCGCGTTATTAATGGATACAGCATCAAAAGCAAGACTTAAAGCTTATGCACCTTATTCAAAGTTTTTAGTTGGAGCAGCTATTCTATTAGATAATGGAGAAGTAATTACTGGTAATAACCAGGAAAATGCGTCTTATCCTTCTGGTTTATGTGCAGAGCGTACTGCCATTTATTATGCAGGTGCAGAGTATCCAGATGCAAAAATCATTACGATGGCATTAACTGCTGGTTCTCAAAAGCAACCTACAGCAAGTCCAATTCCACCATGTGGAGCATGCAGACAAGCAATTTCAGAATATGAAGTTAAACAAGATTCACCGATAGAAATATACTTTATGGGGACTTCAGGTAAAGTTGTAAAATCAAACTCACTAGCCAATTTATTGCCTTTAGGCTTCGATAGAAGTTTTCTATAACGTTTTCGTACTAAATTTTACGTTTTTCGGTTTTTTCATTACTAACTAAAGTGTTACTTTTGTTATTCGCTTGTTTCAATTTTTGAATTGAGATTTTATAGTGATGTCTCAGGAGTATTAATCTTGAGTATTATTTTAGACATAAATAATAAACTAAATGCAAAAAATCACAAAAGAAGTTTACCTTAAATGGTATGAAGACATGTTGTTATGGAGAAAGTTTGAAGACAAACTTGCTGCAGTATATATTCAACAAAAGGTAAGAGGTTTTCTTCACTTGTATAATGGTCAAGAAGCGGTCTTAGCAGGAGCACTTCATGCTATGGACTTGACAAAAGATAAAATGATTACTGCCTATAGAAATCACGTTCAACCAATTGGTATGGGAGTCGATCCTAAACGAGTTATGGCAGAGTTGTATGGTAAAGCCACAGGTACCTCTATGGGTTTAGGTGGATCTATGCATATTTTCTCAAAAGAACATCGCTTTTATGGTGGTCATGGTATTGTTGGTGGTCAAATTCCTTTAGGAGCTGGTATTGCATTTGGTGATAAATACCATGATGTAGATGGAGTAACAATATGTTGCTTTGGAGATGGAGCTGCACGTCAAGGATCATTACATGAAACGTTTAACATGGCAATGTTGTGGAATTTACCAGTAGTCTTTGTTTGTGAAAACAATGGTTACGCTATGGGAACTTCTGTAGAACGTACAGCAAATCATACAGATATTTGGAAATTAGGTTTAGGTTATGAAATGCCTTGTGGACCAGTTGACGGTATGAACCCTATTAAAGTTGCAGAGGCTTTTGATGAAGCTATTAAAAGAGCAAGATCAGGAGGAGGACCAACGTTTTTAGAAGTTAAAACCTATCGTTATAGAGGTCACTCTATGAGTGATGCTCAGCATTACAGAACTAAAGATGAGGTTGCAGAGTATAAGAAAATTGACCCAATCACTCAAGTTAAGGATATTCTTTTAGAGAAAAAATATGCTACCGAAGATGATATCAAGGTTATTGATAAACGTGTTAAGGCATTAGTTGCAGAGTGTGAGAAATTTGCTGAAGATTCTCCATATCCTGAAAAGAACGTCATGTATGACGTTGTTTACGAACAAGAAGATTATCCATTTATAGAACACAAAATATAAGCTATGGCAGAAGTAATTAATATGCCTCGTTTGAGCGATACGATGGAAGAAGGAACTGTCGCTACTTGGTTAAAAAAAGTTGGTGATAAAATTGAAGAAGGTGATATTCTAGCTGAAATCGAAACCGATAAGGCAACAATGGATTTTGAATCTTTCAACGAAGGTACGTTACTTCACATAGGTATTGGCGAAGGAGAAACTGCTAAGGTAGACACGCTTTTGGCAATTATTGGTGAAGAAGGTGAAGATATTTCACAGTATGTAAATGCTTCAGAAGCTAAAGTGAAAGATAATGATCAATCGTCTTCAGTAGAAAAAGTTGAAGATGACAATCAGGTTGAAACTAAAGACGATTCAGAAGAGTCTTCAGAAAAACAAGATATACCAGAAGGCGTTATCGTTGTAACCATGCCACGTTTAAGTGATACCATGGAAGAAGGAACGGTTGCTACTTGGTTGAAAAAAGTTGGTGATACTGTTGATGAAGGCGAAATCTTAGCAGAAATCGAAACGGATAAAGCAACAATGGATTTTGAGTCTTTCCAATCAGGAACCTTATTATATGTTGGCTTAAATGAAGGTGATTCTGCAAAAGTAGATTCCCTTTTAGCTATTATTGGTCCTGCTGGAACAGATGTTTCAGGAATTGCTAAAAATTTCAAAGCAGAAAACACATCTTCCGAAGAAAAGAAACAAGAAGCACCTAAAAAAGAAGAAAAGAAAGACGCTCCAAAAGCTGAAACTAAAAAAGAGACTAAGGCATCAACTCCTGTGTCAACTTCAAACTCAAACGGTAGAATCCACGCATCTCCATTAGCTAAAAAAATGGCAGAGGAGAAAGGTATTAATTTATCTCAAGTAAATGGAAGTGGAGAGAATGGTCGTATTGTAAAGCGCGATATTGAAAATTATACACCAACTCAAGCAGGTACACAAGTTGGGAAATTTGTTGCATCTGGTCAAGAAGATTTTGATGAAGTTCCAAATTCAAATATGCGTAAAGCGATTGCTAAAAACTTAGCGAAATCTAAATTTAGTGCACCACATTATTATTTAAATGTGGAGTTTGATATGGATAATGCAATGGCTTTTAGAGTGCAATACAATTCTATACCAGATACCAAAATATCATATAACGATATGATTGTTAAAGCTTGTGCGTTGGCTTTAAAAGCGCATCCACAAGTTAATTCACAGTGGTTTGATGATAGAATGCAGCTTAATAACCATGTGCATATTGGTGTGGCAGTAGCAGTTCCTGATGGTTTATTAGTACCTGTAGTGAAATTTGCAAATGAGCAAAGTTTACCACAAATTGGCGCAGCTGTAAAAGAGTATGCTGGAAAAGCAAGAAGTAAGAAGTTGAGTTTAGATGAAATGGAAGGTAGTACATTTACCATTTCTAATTTAGGAATGTTTGGTATTGATAATTTTACTTCAATTATCAATCAACCTAACTCTGCCATCTTATCTGTTGGAGCAATTGTGGCTAAGCCTGTTGTTAAAAATGGACAAGTAGTCGCTGGAAATACTATGAAATTAACATTAGCATGTGATCATAGAACTGTTGATGGTGCTACTGGAGCACAATTCTTGCAAACCTTAAAAGGATATATCGAGAATCCTGTGACGATGTTAGTATAACAGTATTGTTCTGAACTTCATTCAGAACCTTATTATAATATAATCCTGATTTGATAATTTTTCAAGTCAGGATTTTTTATCTTTAAACTCAAATAAATTGATTCCTGTTTTATAGGAATGAAATATATTAATACATGAAAAAAATAACTTCAATACTAGTAATCGCTTTAATTTTAATCTCGTGTGGTGCGAAATTAAAAGGCAATGATGGCCAACCAGGAAAAGATGGCATGAGTGCTACTGCTGCGATCGCTGAAAAGGTAACCATCACTCAAAGTTCTATACAAAAGAGTATGGAGTTCTTGGCTTCAGATGATTTAAATGGTAGAGCAACAGGAAGTGTTGGAATTGAAAAAGCAGCAGTATTTATAGAGTCTTATTTAAAAGAGAGTGGTATTAAACCATATTTTGATACCTATAGAGATGACTTTGAGTTTGTAAACGAAAGAGCTGCTAAACCTGGCGAAACACCAACACCAATTAAAGGGTTTAACATCGTAGGTGTTATTGAAGGCAATGATCCAGAACTAAAAAATGAGTACATTATTCTTGGCGGACATTA
>CAJQOA010000050.1 GCA_905479815.1 uncultured Psychroserpens sp. | reverse complement strand
CGCAACAAATGTGTTGTTTTTTAATTAATTTTGCAATCAACTAACAAAATATAGACGCTAGATTACAGATATGGCAAAATTTGAACTAAAACTTCCTAAAATGGGAGAGAGTGTTGCAGAGGCAACAATAACATCTTGGTTAAAGAATGTTGGTGATACCATTGAAGCTGATGAAGCAGTTTTTGAAATTGCTACAGATAAAGTAGATAGTGAGGTGCCAAGTGAAGTAGATGGTATTTTGATTGAAAAACTATTTGAAGTTGATGATGTCGTTCAAGTAGGTCAAACTATTGCAGTCATAGAAATTGATGGAGAAGCTGGTGGCTCAATAGAAACACCAAAAGCTGAACCTGTAAAAGAAAATGCACCAGCACCTATCGTAGTTGCTGAGGTTGCAAAAACAGTTGTAGCTGCAAAAGAAACGACTGCTCCAGTAGTAAGTTCTGGTGATCGTTTTTACTCACCATTAGTGAGAAATATCGCGAAAAAAGAAGGGATTTCTCAAACAGAGTTAGATAGTATTTCTGGATCAGGAAAAGACAGTCGTGTTACTAAAAACGATATTCTTTCATATATAGACAATCGAGGATCGCAACCAGCACCTGTTCAAGAAGTGTCTCAAGACGCTCCAAAAGTTGCAGCAGTTGCTGCTAAAGCAGTAGAACAGAAAAAAGAAGTTGCTCCAATCGTGGCAAGTGGAGATGATGAAATTATTGAAATGACTAGAATGGGCAAATTGATTTCGCATCATATGGTTCAATCTGTGCAAACCGCTGCTCATGTTCAAAGTTTTATTGAAGCAGATGTTACTAAAATCTGGAATTGGAGAAAAAAGGTGAAAGATGACTTCATGAAACGTGAAGGTGAAAACTTAACATTTACACCAATCTTTATGGAAGCAGTTGCAAAAGCATTGCGCGACTTTCCAATGATGAACATTTCATTACAAGGCGATACAATCGTTAAGAAAAAGCATATCAACTTAGGTATGGCAGCAGCTTTAGGAGATGGTAATTTAATTGTACCAGTTATAAAAGATGCAGACCAATTAAACTTAGTTGGAATGACCAAAAAAGTAAATGATTTGGCTGGTCGTGCTAAAGCTAATAAATTAAAACCAGATGATATTGCTGGAGGAACATATACAGTTACAAATGTTGGTACCTTCGGAAGTATTATGGGAACACCAATCATTAATCAACCACAAGTTGGAATTCTAGCGCTAGGTGCTATTAGAAAAGTGCCTGCAGTAGTTGAAACTCCTGAAGGTGATTTTATAGGGATTAGATATAGAATGTTCTTATCTCACTCTTATGACCATAGAGTTGTTAATGGTGCCCTTGGTGGACAATTTGTAAAAGCAGTTAAAGATTATTTAGAAGCTTGGGATTCTAATAGAGAGATTTAACTCAATTACTGATAAGTCAAGAATATATTATAAAAATAAAAAGCGCAATTTTAGAGATTGCGCTTTTGTTTTTCATAGGATTAAATTTATAAATAGCTCAGCCACCATTTGTCTTTATTATTAGCTTTATAAGTCATATACATTTTACAAAGCGGATACAGTAAAACAACAACAATAATCCAAACAACATAGGTTACCCATAAATCAAAACCTTTATCAGCTAGAAAACCGCTAGTAAAGCGCTGAGGTGTTAAGATGAATTCTTTCCAGTTTTCACCTAAAATAGCGATACCTATAAGCCCAATGAGGTGAATAACATACAAATGTAGGATGTAGTAAAAGAAAGGAACTCGACCAATAACAACTAAAATATTAGTAAGCCAGTTCTTTACAGATTCTATAGCATACAAAAATAGCATTGCAGGTCCAAGTGTCATCAACGTATATAATAATGACGGAGGATATTTAGTCGTATTTAAAAAAGACATAAACGTATATATACCATCTTTTTGTTCACTCCAAGGTGTCAAATTTCCGTAAGTGTTAATAAAACGAATACTTATAAATAAAGCAATAGCGCCTAATCCAAAATAGAGTAGCCATTTTTTACGGACTTTGACATCAAAGCCTTTTTGATAAAAATATCCAAAGCAATATCCTAAAATCATAATTCCTAGCCAAGGTAAAAATGGATATGCAATAAAGAATACTGTCTCTCCATTATTGAATGAAGGAAACCCTTGTTGGTGCGTGAAATACCATAATAATGATAATGGATCATTGCCTTGCATGGTAATGCCATCTAATAAATTATGGCCAAAAAGAATAACAAGACCAAGAATTAATAGTAGTTTTTTGTGCAGATAAATTAAGCCAGCTAATAACATCATGCAAATACCAATGGCCCAAATCACTTGAAAGATATGTAGACCTAAGCCAATGTCAAATGTCCATGCAAAATTAACAAATGTGAGTTCTATAAACACAAGCCAGAGTCCGCGAGTGAATAAAAATTTTGCTAGATTTTTTTTTGAAGCTTGTTTTGTGCCATATAAAAAAGCAGATGTTCCTGCTAAGAACACAAATATAGGTGCACAAAAATGTGTAATCCATCTAGTGAAAAATAGCATTGGTGTAGTAGTGTCCATATTTGTTGGATCGACGTATAAGTAACCAAAATTGGTGTAATCTCTCACGTGATCTAATGCCATAATAATCATGACAAGACCTCTTAAGATGTCTATTGATTCAATGCGGTTGGATTTGACTGTCATAACGTATTGATTAGTTGGTTGCTACTTTTATTCTATTATGAATTCATCAAGTTCGACTTTTTATTTCATAAACCAAAACCACGTATTCTAGTTGCCTATTCTCAAACCGAAAAATCCATCTACTTACTCAAAGTGTTTTTTTAAAATTTCTATAAGTTTCTTTCGAGTTGCAATGTTGGTGTAAATCTGATTTTCAATTTTTAAAATTGGATAAGAGGTATTGTCTAAAGCGTCTAGGTCTTCGAGTTCAGCTTTTAAAATTTTAGAGGCTTCTCTGTTAGTTTCAATGTTATGGTTTTTGAAATTGAAAGCATTCTCTTGAAGGATAGCTATGGCTTGATCACATAAATCGCAATTAAAATTTGTGAATATTAAAACAGTCTTCTCTAATTTCGCCTGACTAATTTTAAGATCAAAGTCGTCATGAGTTTTTCTCATTGTTAAATTAGTAGCCACTTCATTTACAATAAAAGTAGGTGTGTAAATACCTTCTTTGCCATCTAATAAAATGAGTGTTTTTAATAGTAACTTTGAGTTAGCAGGGATTTCTTTTAATATAGGACGTTTACTTGTTCTTCTATAGTCTTGAGTAGTAACTCTTAAAAACACTATGTATGGAATAGAATCTGTGTTCTCTGCAAATAATTGAAGGCGTTTACCTGTTTTTTTTTCAACTAACTTTACATATGGATTACTGCTCATTTGCGAAAAGCAAGTAATTGGTGTCATTAAACAAAAAAGACAAAGTAATGTAAAACGCATAATCTTGAGTAATTCTAGGCTAAAACTAATAAAATTTAAGGGTATATTTGTAAAAATATCAATTTATAATAATGCAACTCAACCTCACAAAACCTATCTGTTTTTTCGATTTAGAAACTACAGGAATTAATATCACAAACGATAGAATTGTCGAGATATCCATCTTAAAAGTATATCCTGACGGAAAGGAAGAAACCTACACTAAGCGTGTTAATCCAACAATTCCAATTCCACCAGAAGTGACCTTAGTTCATGGTATTTCTGATGATGATATCGCAGATGCGCCAACTTTTAAGGATATCTCAAAAGAGGTGTATCAAATTGTAAAGGATTGTGATTTGGGAGGTTTTAACTCTAATCGCTTTGATATCCCTGTGTTGGCTGAAGAAATGCTACGTGCAGATATAGACTTTGATATGAAAAATACGCAGTCTATTGATGTGCAAACTATTTTTCACAAAATGGAACAGCGCACATTGAGCGCAGCTTATAAGTTTTATTGTGATAAAAACCTAGATAATGCGCATAGTGCAGAGGCAGATACCTTAGCAACTTATGAAGTGTTAAAGTCTCAATTAGATAGATATGACGACTTAGAAAATGATTCTAAGTTTTTGGCAGAATTCAGCTCACGAAAGAAATTCGCAGATATGGCTGGATTCATTATCTATAATAAAGAAGGTGTAGAATGTTTTTCATTTGGAAAACATAAAGGGAAATTAGTTACAGAGGTCTTAGATAAAGAGCCAGGCTATTTTGGTTGGTTGCTTAATGCGGATTTTCCGTTGTACACAAAAAAGGTTTTGACAGCTATTAAATTGAGAGCTTTTAATAATAAGTTAAGCTAATACCTAACAGCCTAATAAATGAAACTAATCTGCATAGGTCGTAATTACACAGACCACATCAAAGAATTAGAAAATGAAAAACCAACAGACCCAGTTGTGTTTTTAAAACCTGACACATCAATATTACTAAAGAAGCAACCCTTCTTTATTCCTGATTTTTCAGATGATGTGCATCATGAAGTTGAAATTTTAATCAAAATTAATAGAGTAGGAAAACATATTTCCAAGAAATTCGCGCATAAATATTATGATGATATCGGACTTGGAATCGATTTTACAGCACGAGATTTACAAGCGCAACTTAAAGCAAAAGGATTGCCATGGGAAAAAGCAAAAGCTTTTGATGGAGCAGCAGTGATTGGAGATTGGCTGCCGAAGAAAAATTTTGAAGATTTAAATAATCTTAATTTTAGTTTGAAAAAGAATGACGAACTTGTTCAAAATGGAAATACGAGCTTAATGCTTTGGAAAATTGATGAAATTATAGAATATGTCTCAAAATATTTCACTTTAAAGATTGGAGATATTATATTTACGGGAACACCAGCAGGAGTTGGCAGAGTAATTGCTAATGATAGGTTAAAAGGATTTATAGAAGACAAGCAGTTGTTTTCAATTACAGTTAAATAATGGAACAATATTACAAATTACATAGAGTAAAAGAATTAGCAGATAATGATATGGATTTTATCAAAGCGCTTGCAGAAGCGTTTTTAGAAGAAGTACCAGAAGATGCTCAGCGACTCAAAAAAGCAGTAGCCGAAAGTGATTATTACAACACATATCAAGCTGCTCATAAGATGAAGCCAACCATAGATTTATTTGAGCTTGGTGTCTTAGAGGATCTTATCATAGTTCAGGATTGGGGTAAATTGGAGAAAGCAGGAGAAGATTGTTCTCATCAATTAGAACTGGTTTTAACTGCTGTAGATCAAGCGACTGCAGAAATTAAAGACGACTTCGATTTATAATGCAAGCAGAAATTATTACCATTGGTGATGAAATTCTCATTGGCCAAATTGTTGACTCAAATTCAGCATTTATAGCAAAACAATTAAATAAGATTGGGGTTTCGGTGTATCAAATTACTTCGGTACAAGATGATCGTACTCATATTTTAAAAGCGTTTGCAGAAGCAGAATCTAATGCAGATATCGTTATTGTTACAGGTGGTTTAGGGCCAACAAAAGACGATATTACCAAAAAAACCATAGCAGATTATTTTGATGATATTTTAAAGGAAGATATTTCCGTTAGAAAAAATATTGAACATTTATGGGAAGTCTTTGTTAAGAGGCCTGTGATGCAAGTTAATCTAGATCAAGCATTAGTGCCTACTAAAGCTAGTGTGCTAATGAATAAATATGGAAGTGCTCCAGGCATGTGGTTAGAAAAAAACGACACTGTTTTTATTTCGCTACCTGGTGTTCCTTATGAGATGGAAGCGCTTATTAAGGATGAGGTTGTTCCTAAGTTGAGAAGCAAATTCAAATTCCCCTATATACAACACAAGACATTTTTGACTTACGGTTTAGGTGAAAGCTCATTAGCTGAGCGCATAGAAACATTTGAAGATGAATTGCCAGAGTTTATCAAATTAGCATATTTACCAAGTTTAGGTCGTGTGCGATTACGATTATCTGCAAAAGGAAATGATCAATCGGTTATTGAAACCGAAATGAAAAAACAAATCCAATTACTACTACCTCAAATAGAAGACATATTTGCAGGTTTTGAAGAAGATTTATCTATTGAGGCTGTCATAGGAAAGTACCTTACTGAGCAACAAAAAACAGTGGCAACAGCAGAAAGTTGTACAGGAGGGTTATTAGCAGAGCGTTTCACGACTAATGCAGGAGCATCAGCATATTTTAAGGGAAGTATTGTAAGTTATACAAAAGAGATAAAAGTTAATGTGCTTAAAGTTTCCGAAGCTATTATAGAAAAGCATTCTGTTGTGAGTGGAGAAATTGCAGAAGCTATGGCGAAAAATGTATTACAACTATTTGATACAGACTTTGCGATGGCTACAACTGGAAATGCTGGTCCAACAAAAGACGATACCGCAGAGGATTTAGGAATTGTTTATATTGCTATTGCTACAAAAAACGGTGTGTATTCTGAAAAGTTTAGCTTTGGAAACCATCGCGTTAAAGTCATCAATAAAGCAGCAAATAAAGCCTTTGAAATGTTACAAAAAGAAATTTTAAAAAAGTAACAGTTTTAGTTTGCCTGTATTACAAAGTTTTATTAAATTTGCACCCTGTTTGAAAATATCTATAAACGATATTATATTACAGACGCAGTATAACATCATATAAAGTTAGAAAGAAATGTCAAGAGTTTGTGAACTTACTGGAAAGAAAGCGATGGTTGGAAACAACGTATCTCACGCGATGAATAAAACAAAGCGTAAATTCAATGCGAATTTAATTAAGAAGCGTTTTTATATTCCTGAAGAAGATAAGTGGGTTACTTTAAAAGTAGCAACTTCAACGTTAAAAACAATCAATAAGGTTGGTATTTCTGCTGTATTAAAAGAGGCGAAATCTAAAGGATTTATAAAATAATAGCATCACGCGTTAAATACACGTACAATGGCAAAAAGAGGAAATAGAATACAGGTTATATTAGAATGTACAGAGCACAAAGAGTCTGGTCAACCAGGAACATCTCGTTACATTACTACAAAAAACAAAAAGAATACGCCAGATAGAATGGAGATTAAGAAATTTAATTCTGTTTTAAAGCGTATGACAGTTCATAAAGAAATTAAATAATTAGAGATTTTCGTCATAGAAAGCTCAAGCAATAAATATATATAGTCATGGCAAAGAAAACAGTAGCATCATTACAAACATCTTCCAAGAGACTCACAAAGGCAATAAAAATGGTAAAATCTCCAAAAACTGGAGCTTACATGTTTGTGGAGTCGGTAATGGCACCAGAGTTTGTCGGTGATTTTTTAAACAAGAAATAAATTAAACATTTAATGTTTAATTACGAACTGCTTTCATATTTGAAAGCAGTTTTTTTATGTCTATATTTGAGCAAAAGGTGACAAAATAGCAGAGAAATTTTTCGGCTCGACATTTGACTAGAACTTGTAAATATGTACAACGAATGAGTTTTTTTAAAAAAATATTTTCTTCGGAAAAAAAAGAGACCCTAGATAAAGGGTTAGAGAAATCGAAAACAACGTTTTTCTCAAAATTAAATAAAGCAGTAGCTGGTAAATCTAAAGTTGATGATGACGTTTTAGACAATCTAGAGGAGATTTTAGTATCTAGTGATGTTGGTGTAAATACGACATTAAAAGTTATTGGGCGTATTGAAGAACGTGTCGCTAAGGACAAATATTTAGGAACTTCAGAATTAAATAAAATCTTACGTGAAGAAATTGCAGGATTGTTATCTGAAACCAATTCTGGTGAAGAGACAGAGTATGTAATTCCTGAATTACCAAAACAAGCCGATGGCTCAAAAACACCATATGTGTTAATGGTAGTAGGTGTTAATGGTGTTGGTAAAACAACAACTATTGGGAAACTAGCATATCAATTTAAAAAGAAAGGGCTTAAAGTTGTCTTAGGAGCTGCAGATACATTTAGAGCTGCTGCGATAGATCAACTTCAAGTTTGGGCAGATAGAGTAGATGTGCCTATGGTAAGACAAGACATGGGTAGTGATCCAGCAAGTGTCGCTTTTGATGCGTTACAATCTGGAGTTAATCAAGATGCCGATATCATCATTATTGATACTGCAGGACGTTTACATAATAAAGTTAATTTAATGAACGAGTTAACTAAAGTAAAACGTGTCATGCAAAAAGTGATTGGAGATGCTCCTCATGATGTATTATTGGTTTTAGATGGTTCTACTGGCCAAAATGCATTTGAGCAAGCCAAACAATTTACAGCAGCTACAGAGGTTACAACATTAGCAGTTACCAAACTTGATGGTACTGCAAAAGGTGGTGTTGTTATTGGTATTAGTGATCAATTTAAAATACCAGTTAAATATATTGGTGTAGGAGAAGGTATTGAAGATTTACAAGTTTTTAATAAATATGAGTTTGTGGATAGTTTCTTTAACTAATATATTCCTTTGAAAAATATCTTAGTCGTGAGCTCAAGTGACTAATAAAATAAAACGATAATAATTAGTAGAAATAGTACTTATAGCAATTTGCATATAAACGCATCAAACAATTTGTTTTGATGCGTTTTGTTATTCAATTACTATTGGATTAGATATCATATTATTTTGTGCAGTGCCTTTTTTGTTGTAGATTAAATAAAAAAAGCTATGAAAAATTTATTATTATTTCTGTCACTCATTCTCCTATGTTCTTGTAATTCTGATGATGGTAACGAGCCATTTACTCTTACAAATAAGAGTTATAAAATTGTTGCTTTAGAAGTAGAAACTAATATGGATATTAATGAAGACGGTATCTTTAGTACCGATTTACTCTCGGAGTTATCACAGAGCTGTAGGGATATTTTATTAAATGATGGTAGTGGAACGTTCTTTCAAGAAGATGGAAATGCTTTTTATCCATGGCACGCTTATGCAGGTTTTGATGTTGTAGATGGGGTAGCTGTTCCTCAATGTGGTTGGCTTTCAAATGTTATTCAAGCTTATCGTTTAAAAGAATCAACTATTGAGTTCATATTTGTAGGTGATAACCGAGAGATTGATGACGATGATCCAATTATTACCGGAACACTAAGTGATGATAGAACTAGATTTATAACTTCTTATAATCCTAGTGAAATGCATGGGGATTCTTTTGGAGGTGATTATTTTAGTGAAATGGGTGTCTTAGAAAACTACACTGGAGATTTTATAATTACATTAGAATTGCTAGATCAATAAGCTTAAATATTTTATGTGATATATAAACACATCAAACAATTTGTTTTGATGTGTTTTATTCTTCAATAAATATGAATTTGTAGACCCTTTTCTAATTATTTTTTTTAATTTTAGATGTCAATTAAAACTCACGCTATGAGAACTTTAAATTATATTATTTTACTTTTTGCCCTTTTAGTATCAACAGTGTCTGTTGCGCAAGCAGTTGCAGGTATTCCAAATCAATACGAAGCGACTTGGCGGTTAAAACAAGTTATTAGAGATAAGCTTAATACTCAAGAACGTACAAATCCAGTAGCATATCGAGATATTAAAGGAAGTCCTTATTTGAGCGAGAAGTTTAAAGATGGAGAGTATATTTTAAACGGAGAATCACAAGGTCATTTCTACTTAAGGTATAATGTCTATAATGATCAAATAGAAATTTTGGTGGATGCTAGTCCAGAAAATCTAAGTCTTGCTGAGCCAAGTTTTGATGCCTTTTTAAAGTATGATAAGAGTAAAGTATTACTAGATGGTAAAACGATACGTTCATATTATTATAATGACCATAATGATAACACGGTTAATAGTTATTTTATAGAAGTTAATAAAACAGATAAATTAACTTTGTTGTTGCGAAAGCGTTGTGTGTTAACACCTGCTGAAAAAGCGGCGACACCAAACCAAGCAGATAGAGCCGCAAGGTTTACAACCTATGATGATTATTATATCATTAATGAAGGTGAAAAGTACCCAAAAAAAATAGAATTGAACAAGCGTAAACTTTTAAAGGAATTTCCTGAGCAAGCAGATGCGTTAAAGCAATTTATTAAAAATGAGAACATTAATCTTGATGAAGAAAGTGATTTGGTTAAGTTGACTAATTACATGAGCACCTTATAAATTTCAAAAGATTTTTGTTTTATATAACAGCGCATCAAAACAATATGTTTTTGATGCGTTTTGTTTATTATAGTATTTAATTAATGATCCAAAAAACAGTAAGCTTTAAATGATATTCTTTGTTTTGTTCGCTACAATTGTAAATGGATTAAAAAACTATACCATCGCATGTAATTAGTACAATGGCATTTTTCCGTATTTTTAATAAAAATTCAAATCATGCGATATCTAATCTTATTATGTCTTGTTTTATCTATAGTAAGCTGTAAACCTTCTGAAGAGAAAACCTCTAAAGAGAATACAACGAATGAAAGTGAGGCACCTGATGATTTAAGCGACATTTCTACTAAAGATTTTAGAGAGTTTAAAGTATTAGATTCTAAATATATTAATACTTCAGAATTATGGGACGTCTTCAACGACGACCTAAAAGATTTTACAGGAGCAATATACAACGAATTAAAACCACTCGTTTTAGATCAAGATATTCCTACAATTCAAAAACATATCAATACACGTAAATTATCTTATGAGCAACTCACTAAGTTTTATTTATATCGCATTAGAAAATTTGACAGAGAGAATGAGTTATCTTTAAATTCTGTAATTGCATTAAATCCAAATGTTATAGCAGAAGCAAAACAAAAAGATAGAGAGCTACTTAATAAAATGCTTAAACATCCAATTTTTGGGATGCCCATTTTACTAAAAGATAATATTAACGCATCTGGTATGCCAACAACAGCTGGAGCAGTAGCGCTAAAAGATAATACTGCCGAAGATGCTTTTATTGTTAGCCAATTAAAAGGTGGAGGTGCTTTAATTTTAGGTAAGGCAAATTTAAGCGAATGGGCTTATTTTTTCTGTGGTGATTGCCCAAGTGGATATTCTGCAGTTGGCGGTCAAACCTTAAACCCTTATGGGAGAAAAACGATTGATACTGGTGGTTCTAGTTCTGGAAGTGGAGTAGCAGTTGCGGCTAATTTTTGTGCTGCTGCAATTGGTAGTGAAACATCAGGATCTATTTTGTCGCCTGCTAGTCAAAACTCTACAGTGGGTTTTAAACCTACTATTGGTTTAGTGAGTCGTAGCGGTATTGTACCTATTTCTTCTACTTTGGATACTGCTGGACCAATCACAAAAAATGTAATAGATAATGCTATCGTTTTAGATGCGATTTTTGGTGAAGACCTGTCAGACTCAAAATCGATTAGTAATATTTGGGAACGTCCTTTCTATCAAAAAGATTTAAGAAACGCATCTTTAAAAGGTAAGCGTTTAGGCGCATTTAAAGGCTTGATGGAAGATGAGCTATATGTCAATGCTATCAGTGTTTTGAAAGCGCAAGGTGCTGAGATCATAGAAATAGAAGCTGCAGAAATTCCGCTTCCAGGATTTTTAAGATTATTAAATCTCGATATGAAAACAGATGTAGTCACCTATCTCAATACCTACGGAAATAAGGATCTAGGCTTCACATCTATTGAAGATATTATGGCTTTTAATGAGAACGATAGTTTGAATGCAATGCCATATGGACAAAAATTATTTCAAGGGGTTTCAGATGATTCTGCAACAGAAGAGGAGTTTGCTAAAATTAAAGGTGTTTTAAAAACCAATGGAAAACGATTTTTTGATGAATCAATGAAAGCTCATAACCTTGATGGTGTCTTATCTATTAATAATTATCATGCAGGTCATGCAGCAGTTGCAGAGTATCCTGCATTAACAGTGCCAATGGGATATACTGACCTTGGAGTGCCAAAAGGATTGACCTTTATTAGTTCACGTTTAAGGGAAAAACAACTCTTAGAGTGGGCTTATGTGTATGAGCAAGCTTCTAAGATGAGAAAAGCGCCTAAGAATTATAATTAATCAATAACTAAATTGATCTTTTCCCACAAATCATTATCAAACGATGATAATGCAAAGTTAGTCTCGTTTGCAGATTCTCCCATTCTTATAATAACTAGGTCTTTGCTAGGTACGATATAAATTTTCTGATCATTTTTACCCAACGCGCAATACATATCTTCTGGTGCATTTGGTATCAATTCTCCTGAAAATTCAACCTGCGATTGTGGTAAATGATAACTTAATTTCCCATTGAGCCACCATAAATACCCATAAGCTTGGTTGATAGATTGCGATGTGTTTGTGGCTTGATTTAGGAAATTTTCTGATACAATTTGAGTGTCTTCCCATTTACCATTGGCAGAAGTAAGCAATCCAAAACGAGCCATACTTCTGGTTGTGCTCCAGTACACATTTGTATTTCCAAACGGAATCCAAGAACCAGACATGCCTATTCTGTCTTTTAAATTGATATTGAAGTAACTGGTCCAAGTTTGATTACTTGCGTTAGAAACAACGTCTTGTAGTTTTAAAAACACACCATGATAAGCCCAACGCTCACCTGCATCTGATATGTATTGTAGGTTTTCTGCCGAAATGCCATCACCCAAAGAGTCGTCTAATCCAGAAGTCATTGATAACAAACTTTTACACGTGATTAAATTTTCTTTTTCTAACGGAATGCTTGTCCATCCAGTACCAATATAATCTGATACTTTGTTATTGATATTGATTAAGCCTTGATCTTGAGCGATTCCTGTGGTTGTCGTTGTTAGTGTTTTTCCTGCGCTTGCCCAATACCAAGGTGAGGTTTCGGTATGGCCATTCATATAGCTTTCGACAACGATTTTTCCATTATGAAGTATGATGAAACCTTTGGTATTTTTTTCTTCTAGGAAGTCTAAAAGTGGCTGTAAGTTAGTATCATTCCATTCTAAATCAGATAAGGATTTGGTATCCCAAATTTCCGAAGAAATTGAAGGGAAATAGATGCTTTCTGTTGGAGGTGGATCAAGAGTTTGAGTCGCATCATCTTCCGAAGAACAATTAGAAAACAGAATTAGACTAAAAGCAATGACAATTAAACTTAAAGGTTTCATGGTATTGGTTTTATACTAAGACCATTAAAGATAAAAAAGGTTTAACGTTTTATCACAAATCATTACGTATCTTTGCCAACTGAAATTTGACTATGAGAACTAAATCACTTAAGAAGAACAGAATCAACGTTATAACGCTTGGATGTAGCAAGAATGTATATGACAGTGAAGTGTTGATGGGACAATTAAAAGCCAGCGGAAAGGACGTTGTTCATGAAGAAGACGGTAATGTTGTGGTGATTAACACGTGTGGCTTTATTAATAATGCCAAAGAGGAAAGTGTGAATACAATTCTTGAGTTCATGCAAAAAAAGGAAGCAGGAGAAGTTGATAAAGTCTTTGTAACAGGATGTTTAAGTGAGCGTTATAAGCCAGATTTACAGAAAGAAATCCCTAATGTAGATGAGTATTTTGGGACTACAGAGTTGCCTCAATTATTAAAAGCATTAGGTGCAGATTATAAACATGAATTGATTGGTGAGCGTTTAACAACGACACCTAAAAACTATGCCTATTTAAAAATTGCTGAAGGTTGTGATAGACCTTGTAGTTTTTGTGCAATCCCATTAATGCGTGGAAAACATAAAAGTACACCTATTGAAAATTTAGTGATAGAAGCTGAAAAATTAGCAGCTAATGGTGTGAAAGAGCTGATTTTAATCGCTCAAGATTTAACGTACTACGGATTAGATTTATATAAAAAACGTAACCTTGCCGAATTGCTAGAGCACCTAGTAAAAGTTGACGGTATTGAGTGGATTAGATTGCATTATGCCTTTCCAACGGGATTCCCAATGGATGTATTAGACATTATGAAACGAGAGCCTAAGATTTGTAATTATTTAGATATACCGTTACAGCATATTTCAGACTCAATTCTTAAAAGTATGCGTCGTGGGACAACCCAAGAGAAGACAACTAAGTTACTTAAGGAGTTTAGAGCAAAAGTCCCAGAAATGACTATTAGAACAACTTTGATTGTTGGTTATCCTGGTGAAACAGAAGACGATTTCCAAACGTTAAAGCAATGGGTAAAAGACATGCGTTTTGAACGTATGGGTTGTTTTACATATTCTCATGAAGAAAACACACATGCTTTTAATCTAGAAGATGATGTTCCTGAAGAAGTGAAAATGGATAGAGCTAACCAAATCATGGAAATTCAATCTCAAATTTCTTTTGAATTGAATCAACAAAAAATTGGACACGAATTTAAAGTCGTTATCGATAGAAAAGAAGGTAGCTATTTTGTTGGTCGTACAGAATTTGATTCACCAGATGTGGATAACGAAGTATTAATTGATGCTACAGAAACGTATTTAAAAACAGGAGAGTTTGCAACAGTTAAAGTGATTGAAGCAGAAGACTTTGATTTGTATGCAACGGTTGTTAATTAAATACCGATTACGATTGATTTTGCAACTTTGTCATGAATGGCTTGATTTTTCTCATTTCCAGTTACAGTTAAAAGAGAAATCCAACCCAATAATGCTTTTAGGATGAATCTAATAAAAGCTATATGAAATGGGATATTCTTCTTTTCATTATGTTCGCTTTTTACAACTATATCGCAAAATAAGTGACCTAGAGTTCTACCAAATAGTGACACAAGTATTGGTTCATAAAGAAAGAACACTACAAAGAATAATCCACCTCTAACATAGTTAGGTACTGTCTCAAATAAACTAAATATTTGAGTTATAGAATACATTAATATGATTAAAGTAATGCTATCTATGACAGCTGCTTTAACTCTATTTGGTAATCTTGCGTAAGTTGTGCTCATGTATCAAAAGAATGAACAATCAAGTTACTTTTTTTTATTTAAAAGGAATAAGAAATAATCAAAGGATTTTATGTTTTGATTAGCAACCATCTCTTGGTCCAAAAGTAAACACTAATTCTTGATCAATTTTTTCGCCTTTAGCATTTTCAGCAGGAATCCATTTCCCAGGTATATTTTTGATTAGATCAATAAATTTTTCGTCAATAGATGGATATCCAGTAGACATTTGCCTTTGGTATACATTTGAAATATCACCTTGTTTCGTCACTGTAAAATATAACATAACCGCATTAAAACTGTTTGTTTTTATAGCGTTCATGTTGTCTTTGCTATTATCTTTAAAGTAGTTAATGAGCGCTTCTTTACCATTTGTATAAGTCACTTGCTTTTCTGGAACGATAGTTAGATGAGGATTGAAAAAACGTTCTTCTAATCTGCCAGTTTTGCTATTTTTTGCTTTGAAATCTGTTCTAATCGAAAACTGACTAAATAGCTCAGCAGATCTAATCAATTTAATTTGAGCATCGGTAAGTTGATCACTTTCTCCAAATTCGCGAATGTCTGTACGTCTTCCGTCTTTAATAATGATAATTTCCACAGAGTTTAAGTATGCGATTTGTTCTTTCTCCCCTTCATTTAGAAAATCATAAATAGTTGTAGCTTTATCTATGTCTGTTTTATTTATGGCTGCGCCTTGCGTATCAATTCCAAAGTATAAATCTGGGGTTTTATTGTTGATAGGTTCGAGGTTTGAGTTAACAAAGGCTAGATCATTACTTTTAGATGATGTTGACTCATTAGAAGAGTTCCGGTTTGTGAAACCAAATAATAAAAGACTCACAATAATTAGAGCTGTACCGAAAATTATAATATTATTTTTCATGATAAGTTTGCTTTGAGATTAATTTCTATCAAATATAGGGTTGCTAGAAAGTGATGTAGCAAAATGAAATGTAAAAAAAGTGTCAATTTTTTGTAAAACCTTTAAAAATCAACTGTTAAGAACTTAAAAAAGTTATTTGGAGTCATTCAAATCTCTTACAAAAAAGATGGAGTCTAAAGGGTTTTGCATGAAGTTTTTTGGGAGTTCCTCTTCTGAAATTCTTTTAAATCCATTGTTGATATAAAATGATTGTGCTGCTTTGAACTGCATCATTGTTCCAAGATAAATTTTGAAGATGTTATTTTCTTTACACCAAATAACAACAGTATCTAATAAGATTTTTGAAGTTCCAAATGATTTTCCACGATACTCTTTTTTTACCATCATTTTTTTTAATATGCCGTAATCGTCTACAGTAATTAAAGCTATAGTTCCAATAATTTTGTCATTGTTTAGAGCAACCCAATAGGCGTCGGGTACATTTGGTGTATGACTTCTTGGTTTTGAAAATATGTTATCATTAAATTCCGATGCAATGTCAGTCATCATGTCATCAATTCCATTTTGATGAATGCTTTGATAAGGCGTGATTTCTATCATAGGTTGGGTGTCTAGACTAGAACTAAATTAGTAAAAGAAAAGGAAACAAGTGGAGATATGTTGTTATAACCAGTCTTTTATTCTTTTTTTGCTTAAGCCTCTTAACATTAGTATTCCTAATATGAGCATTAGAATACTGAGAATTATACTATAACCACTAAATTGGTGAGTCATATGAAAAGAATTATCAAAAGGTTTTATAGTGAGATGAATTATTGAAATCAATAGTCGTATTGTAGATAAGATGATAAGAATAATAGCCCAAATTCTGGCAATAAGAATAAATGCAGTTCTACTTTTTTGTACACTTGTCGTAAGTAATATGATAAAGCCAATTATAATTAAAAGTGGGATGACATTCCCTATTAACGAATATTGTATTCCTTTTCTTAGAAAGAAAAGAATACTTAGCAAAAGCGTAAGTGATAGATTTTTATTAACTCTAATAAATTCAATCATCAATAATGTCTTTTATGACTTCATAAGCCAATTTGGTTGCCGATTCTAAATATTCAAAGTTTACCAAATGGTATCTGTCTTCTGGAGAATCCTTCTTTCCTGAATTATCTCCTTTACCATAGGCTTGACTTATTCCAACAGCATTAATACCTGCTTTTATAAATGAATAATGGTCACTCGAATTAGTGTTTGTGGTATAAATAGGGATGTTTAAAAGAGCTGCATGTTTTTTATACATACGCTCTATGTCTTTACTTGGAAGTTCTAATTCAATCTCTTTATTATTATCTGAATCCCATCCAATGAGGTCAAATGAGTGTACAGAGTGAATTTTTAAATCTGTTTTATTTAGATAATCTGCAAAAGCTATGCTGCCTGCAGAAACACCTTCCTCTTCTTGGTCAAAGAAAACAACCATTACATTTTTACTTCTAAACTTTAATTCGGCCATTTTTCTTATGGCACTTAAAATTAGCGCGATACCTGAGCCATTGTCAATTGCGCCAGGAACATTTTTTCCTCCTGTATCATAATGAGCACCCATTATCACATATTCATTACTTTCTGAAGTTGAGGGTAAAGTGGTGTAAAGATTATTTCCGTTTAGTGGTTCTATTAATAAATCAACTCCAAAATTGGTGTTGGGGATACTATAATTGTGTGTTTCAGGTTCTAGTCCTATTTTTTCTATTATTTGTTTTAAGTATTCTCTTGATAGTGTTTTCTCTGCAGCACTCCACCTACTATTTATTGAGATAGAATCATTTTTTTCTGTATTGATAGAGATTTCACCAGTCAATTGACCAATTATCATTTTTTGAAATTCCATTTGATTCTTCGGAATTTCAGCTATAATAATATTAGGATATTCTTTAGTCGAACAACTGAAAAAGAGTATAAATATTAAGCTAAAAAATCTTGACATTTTGTTTTAAGATTTGCTATAACGTGTTTATGTATGGTTAGTTAAGTTGACTTGAACTAAGTTAGCAAAAGAAAACGAGCCAGAGTGTTTTTCTTATTTAAAAAGCAAAACAGACTGCCCTACGTAGAACAGTCTGTTATTTATTTATAAATTCTAAACCGTATTTTCAATTATTGAAGTAACTATTTAACATTGTATCTGGCCATTTTCATTGTTGAGCCATTAATCATCGCAGCATAATCTGCTACAGATGTATCTTCCATGAATTTTTTCATAGAAGCATCTGCGTCTGCTTGCGTTTGCCAACGAACAACCACAACAATTTCATTACTGTTTTCTGAATAGCCACTTTCTCTGCTTATATATCCAGTTTGTTTACTCGTATAATCAGTGTC
>CAJQOA010000049.1 GCA_905479815.1 uncultured Psychroserpens sp. | reverse complement strand
AGCATAGAAACTTCTTTTTATTGCAACTAACATTTTAAAAATTGGATGGTATAATTTTAACAATTTTAATTGGCTTTTAGGGTGCAAATACCAAAATAATTTATCGTAATATTCCTTATACATTAATTGACTATCTGGTATCTCTCTATTTTTATTAATGTTACTAGCTTGATTAGCATGTAGCCTAAATTTAACCAAAACTTCATCAATAAAAGCAATATCATATTTGCGCATTACTCTATACCAATAATCACTATCAAGTGCCTGTTGCAATGTTTCGTTAAAAAAACCAATAATCTCAAAACATTCAATTTTCAATAACACATTGGTTGGTTCTCCAATTTTATTTTTAGGTGAATTTAAAAACGCTTTATCTTTTAAATATACGCTTCCTGACAAAACACCTTGTTTAACTTCTATAGCATCCCAATGTCTATGTATTGGACCATAATAGGCTATAAATTTTTCTATTTCAGAAGTGATGTTTTCGCATATAAAAGTCCTCTTGCTATATATCAATCCAGCATTTGGATACTCTATTGCCATGGTCATCATGGTTGCAATACAGTTTGGAAGCAATACATCATCTTGAAACAGAAACTTAATATACGCTCCATTACTATGACGTATGCAATTATTCCAATTTGCTCCAATGCCGTTTGGATCATGAGATACTATTAAAATAGGAATTTTAGTTTTTGACTTAAAACCTTCAATAATAGCTAAAGTATTGTCTTTAGAAGTATCGTCTGATACAATTATTTCTAAATTAGAATAGGTTTGACTAATAGCAGATTGCATTGCCTCTTTAATATATTCTTCACCATTATAAGTTGGTATACATATGGAAACTAAAGGCTTCATAACGCTATCTTTTTTAATTTCCGAAGACCTTTAACCAAAGAAAATGAAATTTGTCTTAAGAATTTATAATTTTTAAGCTTTGCCCTACCTTGTTGTTTATATTGAGAATAGTTATGTGTATGATAGATAGAATATTCATTTTTAAAAATATTATCTTCTAAAACAGTAACAATGCTTTTTGTTTTAAACACAGAGTAAGCAAGAGATAGTTGATCTCGTCGGCTATATTTTTCGGTTTGTTTCCACCACAACCTTAAAAGACCATTAGGTTCATGCTTATAATTTTTTATTAAAATACCTGTTGAAAACATGCCGTTATGCGCAGGCATACCTTTAAAAAAATAAACTAAGGATTGCTTTAAAATTCGCAAGGAATGATCTTTACCAACTCTAATACAAGTCATAGCTTCACTATAATAATCATCTCTATCTGGATGTGTAAAAGTTGTCAAGAAAGTATTTTTAGAATGTTCAATAATAGTTAAAATCTTACTATGATCAATTTGTATGTTCGCATCATGCCAAATCAAAACATCATAGTCTTTAAGTAAATCATCACCAAAAATTTTAAAATAACGTGCGTTTTTAGCAATATCATTAAACACAATTGGTTTTTTCTGAAATGTATAAGGTTCAACAGTTTTAACATCTGTATCAGAAAACAGAAAGTAATCTATATGGTCACTATCATTATAATTTAAAGGCGCCCTTAAATCATCCTTTTCACCAAAAACAGAAGAGTATACAGCAATTTTCATCTTTTAAATCGCCTTAATTGAATTTGTAAAATATGATAAATCCCCTTGAGGCCTAAATCCTTTTTAATAAACTTAAATAACTGCTTACGAAACGGTATTTCATCATAAGGAATTCTATATGCTAATGTAGCACACCTATGAATTAAAATAATCTTGATAGGTTTAGACGCTTCATCTTTAGTATCTATATAAGTATGCCAGTAGGTATTATAGAAACTTTTGAAACTCTTTATTTTATCTGCTCTAAGTTCTCCACGAATAGAATCTTCATGAAAACGTCTTAACGTAAGGGTTTCACTTTTAAAGATAGCTTTACTACTTTTTAAAGTAAGCTTAGTGAAATAATTAAACTCTTGACCAGAGCTTAAAGCTTCATTAAAACTAATTGATTTAGCTAGATTAGCTTTTATACAAGTATCATAAGTTAGCCATCCAATATTATGTGCCACATAATTATAAGCATTAACATCTTTAGATTTAAAATTGTAATGTCGCTCTAAAAGATAATTATCTTCAGATTTGTTAAAAAACTCGGTTTTAGTTATGACGTAATCACAATCATTATTAAGAATAACATTCATTTTAAACTCAATATGATTTGTTGTCATCAAATCAACACTATCAAAAAAGATAACAAAATCACCTTGAGCATTTTCTAACCCAACATTTCTACATGCATTAGCCCCTTTTAATCTATTCTCTGGGCGAACAAGCAACTTAAATCTAGGATCTTTTTCACAATAAGAACCTACAACTTTTAACGAATCATCTAAGGATTTATCATCTACAATAATGCATTCCCAGTTTGTATAGGTTTGCAAAATAATTGTATCTAGGGTTTCACCTATTAAATTTTCGCGGTTATATGAAGGAATTATAATTGAGACTAACGGTTGCATTTAGTAAGCAATACGTGGTTTAAGTGAGCGACTAAGATACTAAATGTTAACGAATAAAAAACTAGTTTTTAGTATTAGAATAACTTAAATCATATCCATAATTCATTTTATAGAAATGAGAACGTTCAAATATTTTATTGGTGATCAAATCTTCTATTTTTTGCTGAGGATTCTCTGACTGTAAAAGTCCATTTTTTATTAAAGAATGTAATTCTGAAGACAATTCAGTAGCACCTTTAAAATTAAGATGACTATCATCTGCAAATTGAGAGTTTAAAATGGGATATCTTTTAAAATCAAGAAAAGTAATTGACTTAAAATGTAGATCTCTTATGCTATCAAATTGTTTGTCATTATCAAGATAATGATAACTCTCATGAACAGGAGTTCTAATTAAAAAAGGAGTTACATTTTTTGTATTACAGTATGCTATTATATTTTCTAAATATTTAATATTAATATCAGATATTTCATACAATCCCTCTTCTTGAGGCTTACTAATTTGCTGCCTTTTTAATATAGAATCTATTCTATTCTTTTCTGTTTTTTGGAACCCTCCCCAATCTTTTTCTTCAATAATATGACTAGGTGTTTTAATAGACATTTCAATGTTTTTTCGAAGCCCTATTGAAAGGCTTTTGAAGACATCATTTGGATTATTACGAAGTAATACTGAATAGTCTTTAATACCAGCGAACGCAGATAATTTTGTAAACTTAGCATCTAAATGGATAGCATCCCAAGTCCAATCATTCATTTTTAAGTCTATTTGGTTATTAGAAAACTCAATTAATACTGTTTTAATTTGAGGGTTAGATTTTAAAACTTGCTTTACTTTCAAATACGTATAGAAGTATGCATCGCCAGACTGTGATAGATTAATTGTATTCTCTATAAGGTGATCAGAATAGGCATATTCTGAATGAGAATGCCCAATTATAAGGTTTTCGGCATTAGCATCAACCTTAAAACTGCCTTCCTTATTAGTTAAAATATAATTTGAAAACACTATTAATAGTAAAATACAACCACTAAATATTGAAACGAATTTAATAGTATTGCGCAAAAAGTTAAGGCTTCGCTTTTTCATCAAACAGATTCAAATGCATTTAATAAAATAGTATCTAATTTATCAATATAACGCTTCATACTGAAATTGCTAATATGATGGGCTTTTGCTTTTTCTCCAACAGACTTAGCAAAATCAATATCATCAAAAAGACGAATCATTTGCTTCGCCATATCTGCTACATCATGCTCTTTGACTAATAACCCTGTTTCGTTATGAGAAATCACATCCTGAATACCAGCGTGATAGGTAGACACAACAGGTAATCCTGCCAAACAAGCTTCTAGTATTGCCAAAGGAGTACCTTCTTGATCTCCATTATTGGCAGTTATTGAATGTTGCAAAAAGCATAAAGATTCTGAAAACAATTTGATTAATTCCTCATGATTAATGACACCTATAAGTTTGATACTATCTTGTAAACCCTCATGACGCACTAAGTTTTCACAAACCTCAAGTAATTCTCCTTTCCCAGCAAATAAGAGTTTAGCATCAGGATGATGCTTTAATAGCTCTTTAAATGCAAGTATTGTATAGTAAGGTGCTTTTTTATCAGTAAAACGCCCTATAGCTACAGCCTGCTTCTTAATAAACTTAGTTACAACTTTCTGAAAATCAGGGTTTGCTCCATAAACATTATAACATAGTTTCTCTTCTGGACAACCTAACTTCAATAGGTTATCGTACATAACATTTGAAACAACAATAACGCTGTGCGCTACCTCAAATAAATACTTATAATTATCGTATCTATTAATAACCTCATCTACTGAAGCATCGTATCCGTGAAAATGTACGACTAAAGGTATATTTAGTTTTTTACAAATTGAAGCTACTGTTTCTCCAGTTGGTCCATATTGTGCTAAAACAATATCTATTTTTTCTTGCTTGAATGAATTTTCTAAACTTTGAGCAAGTATATCACTACCAATTAATCCTAATTTCTTTTTTAACCCTCCATGTTTAATTATAAAATCATCATGACCTTCTAATTTAGTGGGCATAAAACCATTGAAATAATAAAACATGTTGCCTTTGAGGCGTTCTTTTTGAGCCTGAATAAAAGTTTCAGAATATGAATTCTTATTAGGTGATACTATTGCTATGTTTAGAATTTTACTCATTTCTTATAATTCCGTAAAGATCAATAACCATTTATACTCTTTTAAAAGAAAATGATTTAGGTTTATTTTTTTTAATTAAACACTTAATAAATGACAGTCAAAATCTATAAAATAATTTACTTTTAGATGTTGACAAGCCTACTTTAAGATTTTCCTTTTTATTCTTTTCAATATAGATCCAGGTTCTAAACCAAATTTCTTTTGCCTCAATTTTATTGCTTTATCTATTAATTTACGGATTCCTTTATCTTCTGCAAAAAAAGATTTTGCAAGCCTCATATTATCAATTCCTAATTGTCCTTTCTCTTTAGAACTTAGACTGCTCCATACACTAGTGTCGTGTTTTCTATAAACACTCATAACATCTTCCATGATGTAAGCATTGCCAGATTTTAATGCAATTAGCTGCAACATCCAATCGCCAGCTTTAGCATTTTCAAAAAGCGATGGCAATTCATTAATAATAGGCTGTCTAATTACCAAAGAAGCAGTATTCAATATATTTTGCACAATAACATCCTCTAAAACCAATACTCCAGTTTTAATATACATTGGTGTTAAAATAGCATTATCAAGAACCTGTGATTGATGTCCACAATATCGATATTCTGAATTTTGTTCTAAAAAATCAACTTGCTTTTGAAGTTTTAACTCATCTATCCAATAATCATCACCTTCACATAAAGCTATATACTTCCCTTCACATGACTCTAGAGCTTTAATAAAATTAGGCATCATGCCAACGTTTGTATCATGTCTCTTGTAACGTATAGTTACATCTCCTTCATATTCATTTAACAATGACTTAATAATCTCTCCTGTAGAATCTAAAGAAGCATCATCATAAATAATAAACTCAGTGCTATAACTTGTCTTTTGAGCTAAAACACTTTTAATAGCTTCTTCTATATAAATCTCATGATTATAAGTAATCATACAAACACTTACATCTGGCAATACCCTATCCATTTTTAAAGTTTGTTAGTTTTTGCTTCATTTTTGGCAGGAACACCATACACAGTAGAATAGTCTGGAATATTTTTTGTGACTACAGCTCCTGCACCAATAATTACATTAACACCAATATGAATATCAGGTAGAATGGTTGCATTAGCACCTATTTGCGAATTAGAACCTATTTCACATCGACCTAACAAAGTAGCACCAGGAGACACTTGCACAAAATCACCTAATATGACATCATGTGTAATAATTGCATTATAATAAATTAAACAACCTTGACCAATACGAACACCATTGGCAATGTGAGCACCTGCTAAAATATTAGCTCCAGATGCAATATGTACATCAAAGTTAGCGATGTTCGCTTTTAAACTAATTGTAGAAGTGTATTCTCCTCCTAAATCTTTAAAAGTTTTAGATAATTTTTCTCTTAAAACGGGGTTCCCTATTCCAACCGTAAATTCTTTATTCCCGGTTTTAAAGTAATTTGATGCTTCATCTAAAGAATGTAAAATTTTGAAACGTTTGAAAAGCAAATGAGTATCCTTATTTACATCATCATAAAATACAAGATCCTCTACATCATCATACTCATATAAAACTTCAAGAACTTCTTTAGCGAAACCCTTTGCTCCAATAACTAACATAAGTTGTCTTTTATTACATTTATGATTAAAGATAGCTCATTCTCTTCTAAACCAACATATAGTGGCAGGCAAATCACCTTAGATGAAATGGACTCAGATATTGGCATCTTAATAGCACTATCAACATAGGTTATTTGATTTAATGATGGATAAAAATAACGCCTCGGAAAAATATTTAAAGCATTTAATGCAGCTTTAACTTTGATTAATTCTTTTTCAGATTTAAATATAACTGGATAATAGCTATAATTCCAAGTAGTTCCCTTTCTAATTTTAAGCAACTGCAAATCACTATCCTCAAAACCTTCATTATAGGTGTCTGTGCATTTTTTTCTTGCTTTTATTATGTCATTCATATACGGAAGTACAGCTAATCCCATAGCAGCTTGAAGTTCACTTATTTTACCGTTAACCCCTAACCCATGAAATTTTTCTGGTCCATCATGACCAAAATTATGAGAATAAAATGCAGCATCAATATACTTTTCATTATTACAGAATATAGCACCGCCTTCTCCAGTATGAAATAATTTTGTAGCATGAAAACTACAAGTACTTATATCTCCATAATTAAAGACAGATTGCTCCTTATATGTAACACCAAAACAATGTGCAGCATCATAAATCACCATCAAATTATGCTTTTCTGCTATTTCTGAAATAGTTTCAACATCACATGGGTTTCCAAAAACGTGAGTTGCTAAAATTGCTGTAGTATTAGAAGTAATTGCTGCCTCAATTTTTGTTTCATCTATAGTTAAGTGATCTGGATCAATATCAACAAAGACCGGATTACACCCTTCCCAAATGATACTTGATGTAGTAGCAACATAACTGAAAGGTGTTGTTATAATATCACCTCTCCCTCCAAAAAGCTTTAAAGCAATCTGTAAAGGAATTGTACCATTATTTGTGATCAATATATTAGAAACTTCTAAATGAGCTCTTAATTTCTCCTCTAAATCAACAACTAATTTACCTCGATTTGTTATCCAATTAGAATCCCATGCGCGTTTTAGAATATTTTGATATTCTAATTGTGGAGGCAAAAATGTTTTTGTAACGTTAATCAAGTTTATTTGTTTTAAGAGTATTATTTAAATAGTCATTAAATAGTTGAGAACACTTTTTAGCGCCATCACTATTAAGATGAGTATAATCTTTAAAGTCTTTAATATTAAATACTATATCTGTTGACATATCTAAAACAAATATATCGTTTGATTGTGTAATTTTATCTAAATAAGCCTGCATTAATTTTATTGATTCACCATTAGGATTAATTTCATCATTAAGGCAACTAGGGGTTTTAGATAAAACAACAATTATATTACGATCACTACAATAGTTAATAATGCTAGTTAATTTAGCCATATTATGCTCATAGTTATCTATTGGCAAGCCATTATTGATTTTTTCAACTCTCATAATAGAGCCTTGTTCAATTTTATCAAGATCGTAATTTAAAGATTCAAAAACTCCAGGGAAATCGTTTTTTATAAAACCACTATCATTATACTCATAATCATAATTATTAGAAAATAAACGCTCTTCAATAAAGTTATTAAAAAACACAGGAGACGAGGCGTACATTGATGCTTTTTTTAATGTTGAAATGGGGTAAGGTTCAATGCCGTAAAACCTATAATACCAAGAGAGTCTAAAATAGTCAGGCTCTTTTTTTTTGTTGAAGGTCAAATAATCATATTCAAGTACGAGAATTTTCAAATTACTTAACTTGTCTTTATATGTAAAAAAAAGTGAAGAATCTAAGGTAATGTCTTGTGCGCCATATGCTAAATTTGAGGTTTTCAAATCTATATAAGATGGATCAATTGCATTTTGATGATGAGAGGACCCAAGAACTAAAACTTCAATACTATTAATATTATTCTTAAAAAATTTAGATTTAAAGAGAAGTGTATTAGGTGAAAATGTTATAAAGAGTTCTATAGAAACCAATAGAATCATTGTAGGAACAGAAAACAAAAAACTCTTAAATAAAAATCGTTTCATAAATACTTAGACCATCATTTTTTAATTATCATGATTCCAAACAAAAGTTGGTGTAATATAACCTGGTTCTCGCCCCATATATGAGCCAATATCTCTTTGACCTTCAACTACTGTAAAAGATAATATATCTTTTTCATGTAACACAGCCTTTCTTTTATCCTCAATTAAGAAAAAAGACAGATAAAACTCTCCTGATTGGAAAAATTCTTTTGGAAATTTACAGTTCAATTGATTCCTCCCTTGTTTAAGCTTTACACCTCCTTTAAAACTAGAAAAAGAGAACATTGGATCACCTAATTCATTATTCAAATGATACGTGATATGATACCTATCAGGCGTGGAAGATTTTATATCTATAACCGTAATTAACTCAATGACTTGATCACCAACGATAGCCTCTGAAATAGTTTTATTACTATTTTTTACACTTATTTCGTTTAAGTTAGATACCTCATTATTAAAAAGACTATCATCAAACACCTTACTATTTTGAAGTTGCGAACCTCCTTTTAAATAAAAACTAACACTTTCATCTGTTGCTCCACTAAACGCAATTTGACCATTTTCTAAAACTATAGCTCTTGTACAAAGACTTTTTACTGCTGCCATATTGTGACTTACAAAAAGCACTGTTCGACCTTGCCCTTTACTAATGTCTTGCATTTTCCCGATTGCCTTTTTTTGAAACTCAGCATCTCCAACAGCAAGAACCTCATCTATCACCAGAATGTCTGGTTCCAAAAATGCTGCAACTGCAAAAGCTAATCGAACTCTCATTCCAGATGAATATCTTTTTACTGGAGTATCTATATATCTTTCACAACCAGAAAACGCAACAATTTCGTCTAACTTAGAACTAATTTCCTTTTTAGTCATACCCAAGATCGCACCATTCAAAAAAACATTTTCTAGACCAGTAAGTTCAGGATGAAACCCAGTTCCAACTTCTAATAAGGATGCAATGCGACCTTTAGTTTTTATTTCTCCAGTTGTTGGAGATGTAACTCTAGAGAGTAATTTTAATAAGGTTGATTTTCCTGCTCCGTTTTTACCAATAATACCAAGAACTTCTCCTTCATACACATCAAAATTAATATTCTTTAATGCCCAAACAAAGTTTGAATCACCCAACTTATCTCTCTCATTCTTCTCTCCTACCTTTAAAAACGGGTTTTCCTTTCCTCTAATATTATACCATAAAAGCTTAAGATCATCGCTTAGAGTTTTAGAACTTATGAGTCCTAATCTATATTGTTTAGATATATCTTCTACTTTTAGTATGACTTGTTTATTCATAATCAAATAGTATCTATAAAGCTCTTTTCTGTTTTATTAAAAACAACAAGTCCGATTAAAAATATAATAACACTAAATACAACAGCATAAAAAAGTTTTTCTACGGAATAATCTCCAACACCAAATGCCATAAATCTAAATGCTTCAATCACAGTAGTCATTGGATTATATTCAACTAGCCATGCTAAACTTGGCAGTTTCTTTTTAAAGAAAGATACTGGGTACATTACTGCTGACGCATACATCAATAATTGAACTCCAAAATTCACAAGAAAAGTCATATCTCTATATTTTGTAGTCATAGATGAAATGATCATTCCAAAACCAAGTCCAAGTAACCCCATAACAATAACAAGAACTGGAAAAAGTAGCAAAGCAGAATCAGGTTGTATAGCTTTTCCTTTAATAAAAACATAGTACAAATAAAATCCTATGAATACAAGAATCTGAATTCCATACTTGATAAGGTTAGATACTACTGTAGACATTGGCACAATTACTCTTGGAAAATAGACTTTACCAAAAATAGCCTGATTACTAACAAAGGTATTAGATGTACCTACAAAACATTCTTTAAAATAATTCCAAGATGTGATACCTGCTAGATTGAATAAAAAAGCAGGAGCAACACCTGTAGGTATTTCAGCTAAATCATTGAAAATCACGGTAAATATTACTGATGTAAATAGAGGCTGAATAAGATACCAAAGTGGTCCTAAAATTGTCTGCTTATAAACAGTAATTACATTTCTTTTAACAAATAAGAAAAGTAGATCTCTATACTGCCAAATCTCTTTGAAATTAAAATCTATAAGTTTTTTCTTTGAAGAAATAACATATAGCCAGCTATCATCTTTTAATGCACTCAAATTCTAGGTCATTTAATTTATGAAGCTAATATACTAATTAATGACTAAAAGATTTCCTGTGTAAGTCCTCAAAATTCACCAAACGGATTAATCTTAAATAAAACTATCCCAAGTGATTCCTAAACCCTCTCTCACAGTATATTTTGGTTCGTAACCTAAAAGTTTTCTTGCTTTAGAAACATCTGCTAATGAGTCTCTTACATCACCTTGTCTATTAGGTCCATGAATTGCATCAACGTTAGAATTTGCTGCCGTTTTTAAAGAATCCCATAAATAATTGATCGTTATACGTTCTCCACATGCAATATTGAACACTTCATTTTTTGCTGCTTTTGAGGCAAAAAAGCCTCGAACATTAGCTTGCACGACATTATCTATAAATGTAAAATCTCTTGTTTGCTCACCGTCTCCATTAATTTTTGGAGACTTTTCATCTTTCAAAGCTTGCATAAACAGAGGGATAACTGCTGCATAAGCACCATCCGGACTTTGCTTAGGGCCAAACACATTGAAATACCTGAAACCAATAACATCTGTATCGTAAGTTTTCCCGAAGACATCTGCATACAATTCATTAACATATTTTGTAACAGCATATGGTGATAATGGCTTTCCTATAGTATCTTCAACTTTAGGTAAAGCTTGACTGTCTCCATAAGTAGAACTTGAAGCAGCATAAACCATTCTTTTTACTGATAATGAGTCTTTGAGAGCTATCATCATATTCAAAAACCCTGAAATATTAACAGCATTAGTTGTTGCTGGATCATTTATAGAACGAGGAACTGAACCCAAAGCTGCTTGATGAGATACATAATCAATATCTTTCATAGCATCTTTACAGGTTTGTAGATCTCTAATATCACCCTCAACAAGCTCAAAAGCAGGGTTAGAATGAAACTCTGTCAAGTTATATCTGTGTCCATTAGAAAAATCGTCTAAAACACGTACTTTTTTAGCCTTATATTTTAAAAGATACTCTACTAAATTTGATCCAATAAACCCCCCTCCTCCTGTAATAAGGAATGATAGTTGGCTTAAATCTTGGGAATGGTATTTGTTGTCGTACATTATAATCTGGCGTCTGAAATATGTTTTGGTAATAATGATTTCACGTCAAATATGACACTAGTATCCGATTTTAATTTTAGTAAATCTATTTTTAAAAACTCATTATGTGATACTGCTAATACAATGGCATCATAATCAGATTTCAATTGAGATTCGCTACCTAACAAATCAAAACCGTACTCATGAGCTACTTCGTCTTTAGATGCCCATGGATCAAATACATCCACATTTATAGAATACGATTCAAATTCTTCAATTATATCAATGACTCTAGAATTTCTAATATCTGGACAGTTTTCTTTAAAAGTAATTCCTAAAACAAGCACGTTAGAACCTTTAATTCTAGCCCCTTTTTGAATCATCATTTTCACAGTCTCTGTAGCGACATAGCTACCCATA
>CAJQOA010000048.1 GCA_905479815.1 uncultured Psychroserpens sp. | reverse complement strand
AGATGATATTTTGAAAATTGGAAACTTAACAATTAATAGAGAAGAATATAAAATTATAATTAAGGGAGAAGAATTGCTTTTGCCAAGAAAAGAGTTTGAATTGTTATCTTTGTTAGCTGCCAAGCCAAATAAGGTTTTTAAACGCGAAGACATTTTAGACAGAGTCTGGGGAAATGAAGTTATCGTTGGAGGACGCACAATTGATGTTCACATTAGAAAGCTTCGAGAGAAGATTGGAGATGAAAAGTTTAAAACGATAAAAGGTGTTGGATATAAGTTTGTAGACTAATGCAAAATAAATTAAAAAAAACGTACAAGTTCGCCTTTAGAACATCCATGTACATTACTGTTTTTTTAACGCTCCTATCGAGTGTTTTTTTGTATTTGTTACATTCTATTGATGTCATTTACTTGTTGTCATTTGCAATTTTTACCTACATCCTTTCTTTTATTGTTATTCAATATAGAGTCGAACGTTTTATATATAGAAGAGTTAAAAAAATATATGATGATTTAACACTTTTAGAATCTGCATCATTACGTAAACAGCCTATTACTACAGATATGGCTACGCTTAGAGAAGAAATAGACAAATACGCAAAAGATAAAAAACTCGAGATTGAGACGCTTATTATAAGAGAAGAGTATCGTAAAGAATTCTTAGGCAATGTATCTCATGAGTTAAAAACACCATTGTTTACAGTTCAAGGCTATTTAGAAACATTATTGGATGGCGCTATTCATGATGAAAACGTCAACGAAAAATATTTAAATAGAGCTAATAAAGGGTTAGAACGTCTTATCTATATCGTTAATGATTTAGATATGATTACCAAACTAGAAGTTGGCGATTTACAACTTAATATTGTTGATTTTAATATTGTTGAACTCGTAGAAAGTGTCTTTGATTTGTTAGAAATGAAAGCTGCTAAGAAAAAAATATCTTTGATCTTTGATATCGATTATAATGTGCCTATTATGGTTGCGGCAGATAAAGAACGCATTCAACAGGTACTGTCTAATCTTATTGTAAATTCAATTAAATATGGTGAAGACAAAGGGACCATTGAAGTGAGTATTGAAAACCTAATAAAAAATAAGGTCATTGTTAGAGTCACAGATAATGGCGAAGGTATTTCTAAAGCTAATATACCACGTTTGTTTGAGCGTTTCTATCGTGTTGATAAAAGTGGTTCTCGTAAAGTTGGAGGCTCAGGACTTGGTCTATCAATCGTGAAGCATATTATAGAAGCACACGAAGAAAGAATATATGTTGAAAGTGAATTGGGTGTTGGGAGTGAGTTTTCATTTACTCTCGAAAAGACGAAATAGTTTTTTGAAATTTACGTCATAATTCATGGTCTGCAATCCCTTGTATTTTGAAAGATCATTAAGTTTATTAACCGTAAATTCATCTTGTTTACAACTACCAACAAAGCCTAATTTGGTTAAACGCTCTGCAAGGTACTCTTGTTCATATTGCCCAGGAGTAGGAATAAAAAAAGCATTTTTATTAAGCTTTGCTAAATCCATAAGCGTTGTGTATCCAGATCTTGAAACCACTAAAGCGCTTTCATTTATAGTATTTTCCAATTGAGAACTCGTCATGTAATTATAAATAATCATATTGTTTTCTTCGAAAATGTGCTGCTCCTTTTCAATAACGCCTTTAATAAAAATCACTTTGCCTTTGTAGTGTCTAAACTCTGCCAATAGTTTCTTCTCGAAAAGAGTTCGCTGAGGTTCTGGTCCTGAAAGTAATACCATGACATCATGTGTAAAAGAGAGCTCTTTTTTTGAAAACCGACTTAAAGGTCCAATATATTTTACAGGAATATCATATAAAGGTGTCTGGCCTAATTTTCCGCTAAGATTAATCTCTCCACGATTATCTGGTACCCAACATTCATTAAATCTCTTAATAATTTTTTGATGTAATTTAGTACTTAACCAAGTTGTGTTTCCACTCAAAACCTGAAGTTGATGTGTTATAAAAACACAAGGCAAGTCTTTATTGTGAACGCCTAAACGGTTGTCCGAAATAATTCCATCTATGTGATAGTCCTTAATAATCGAAGCAATAGCCTTTTTCTCAGCTTTAATAGCTTTGACCATTTTAGGAGAACTCTGCAACATTTTTAACCTAAAGTGTTTTCCTTTTTTAGGGTAGGTGATCTCATAAGATGGGAGTTCTATGCATTCAATATCAGGACATTCTTTTTTAAGTAAAGACAAAGCAATTCCATCACTAGCAATAATAGGTTCAAATTGATGAATTTTTAATGCATTAATAATAGGGATACACCTTGTAGCATGCCCTAATCCCCAATTTAATGGCGCAATTAGTATTCGTTTTTTGTGCTTAACTTTTTCCAGTAGTGTTTATTTTAATAAGTCTGTTTTCAAAAATAAAGATAAGCTTAAAATGTTTCCTTAATTTTACCGCATCAGTAGTAAAAATAACAATTTGTTAAATAGAAGTAGTGGGAAGTAAAAATAAACTCAAGCGATTTAAAGAAAATGAAATATTCTCTAATGTA
>CAJQOA010000047.1 GCA_905479815.1 uncultured Psychroserpens sp. | reverse complement strand
ATTTTTCCAGGAACAACTAATGTTGATTTTGGGTTGTACTCTTCAAAAGATAGCTCTTGAGAAAATGATGTGTATGATAAACTAAGTAATAGGAGAGATAAAATGTAAAGTTTGATTGTCATAGCTGTCTTTATGTTAGTTTTTTTATGTCGTACTTCTTTTACTCATTTCTCTTTCTCATTTCTCTTTCTCTATATTCTTTCTTTGCTTTTTTTTGTTTGTAATAGCCAACAAAAACTAACGATAGAGGGAAAAATAAAATTATAAATACCCACTTAATAATGGTCAAGATTAGATTCATTTACGTTTCTGTTTAGTACATCTTTTTTTATATTATTGACATCTAACTAATTTAGAAGACACGTCCATAATAGTTTAAATCTACAATTTCTCCTTTGGTGGTTCTATAATCATTGCGAATAGTACCTTCTAGTTCAAATCCGTTTTTTAGAATGACTGCGATGCTTCCTTTATTTCTGCTGTTAGCTCGACATAAGAGCTTGATAAATTTATGTTTTTCAACAATATGGTCTACAACTAGACAAGTCGCTTTAGTTGTCAATCCTTGTCCTTCATATGTTGCATCAATAAAAGAGCCCAATTCTGCTTTTGGAACATTCCAATCTATATTTTTCACATCAACTAATCCAACAAAATTACGGGTTCTAGTATCTGTAATCATATAAGGGAAATAGCTTTTGTTTGTTATGCGCTGTTGCATTTCAACACAGTAACCCATCGTATCTTTAAGCGTTGGTGTTTTAGAGACTGTACCTGCAAAGAAATCTTCTAACCGTTTTCTATTACTATCAATCAAGTTAAAAAAAGCGTCTCCCTCGTTTGGTTGCAATAGATTAATTTCAAAATGATTAAAAGTCATCATAAGTTAGTTATCTAATAAACGTCTATGGTAATTTATTTGTCCGAGGTGATATGCTAAATGCATGGTCAAATACACCAAGAAAAATTCTGTTGTCATATAATCTTCAGAAACACGACGTTTATACTCCTTTTGTAAATCAGCTTCACTTAACTTGTTGATTACAGATTCAACACTAATAATCGTATCATCTATTTGTGTCATTAGTTCTGCTCTTGGTACATCTTTTAAAGAAAACTCTAACTCACGCTGTCTTACATAACCTGAATCTCCTAAAGTAGCACCAATAAAATGATTAAGATTTCCAACTAAGTGCAGAGACAAATTTCCTGCAGAATTAGATATCATATCATTTGATATCCAAAGATTCTTCTCGTTTTGGTAGGCGTTTATTTCCTCTTTTAATTTGTTTAAATCTCTTCGAAATAATTTGATTAATGCTTCTGTAGTCATAGTCTGAATTTTTAATTCAATATAAAAATATTAAATCTTAGCTTGATATGTATATAAATCATAATATCTTCCTTCTGAAGCAATGAGTTCTTCATGGTTACCACGCTCAGCAATTCTACCATTTTCTATAACCAATATTTGATCTGCTTTTCTAATCGTGCTCAAACGGTGAGCAATAACAATCGTCGTTCTATCTTTAGTTAATTGTGCTAGTGATTTTTGAATTAAAGCCTCACTCTCAGTATCTAAATTAGAGGTTGCCTCGTCTAGAATAATAATCTTTGGATCTGCTAATATAGCTCTAGCAATGGCGATTCGTTGACGTTGACCTCCAGACAGCTTCACGCCTCGCTCTCCTATCAAGGTTTCTAAACCTTCATCAAAACGATCTGTAAATTCATTAACATACGCTGCGTTTACTGCTGCTAATAATTGTGCTTCTGTAGCATTAGGTCTTGGAAACATAATATTCTCTCGTATAGTACCTTCAAACAAAAATTCATCTTGAAGCACAACACCTAAATGTCTTCTAAAACTTTTTAGTTTCACCTTTGATATATCTTCACCATCAATTGTTATTTTTCCCAACTTCGGATTTAAAAACGTAGCCGATAATCCTGCAATAGTAGATTTCCCAGAACCAGAACTTCCAACCAGTGCAATTACAGAACCTGATGCTGCTTTAAAATTAATATCATGTAAAACGGGCTTCCCTTCCTCATAAGCAAAAGACACATTATTAAATTCTAATTCGCCTTTAAAGTTTTCTAGTTCTACGGTCCTATTGGTATCATCTTCTTCCGCAGTCATATTCATCAATTCTTCAGTACGATCTAAACCTGCTAAAGCTTCTGTTAATTGACTACCAATATTACTCATTTGTACAATTGGAGCTACCATAAATGCTAATAGAAAAGTGAACTGTAAAAAATCACCAGGCGTTATTTCGCCTTTAATCATATAGTGACCTCCAATTCCCATAATCCCAACAGTTGCTAAACCAATTAAAAACGTTGAAGAACTCGTCATTATAGCCGTTGCTGTTAAACTCTTCTTTACATTTATAAAGATATCATTAACCCCTTTTTCAAAAATCTTTGATTCTTGATCTTCAGCATTAAACGCTTTTATCACACGAACACCAGCTAAAGTTTCGGTTAAACGCCCTTTAACTTCAGCATTAATTTTCCCTCTAGCTCTAAAAATTGGTCGAATATATTTGAAAGATTTTAAGGCAATCAATCCAAAAATTGATAATGGAATAAACGTAAAAAGGGTCATCCATACATTCATTTTTAATAAAATAACTAAAGTCAAAATCGCTGTAAATGTTCCTCCTACCAATTGCACTAAACCAGTACCAATTAGGTTTTTAACACCATCTACATCACTCATAATCCTAGATACTAAAGCACCAGATTTTGTGTTATCGAAAAAACTAATAGGTAAAGACAATACCTTTTTTTGTACTTGCGCACGTAATTCACTTATTAAGTACTGCGCTTGTATACTTAAGACTTTAGTGAGCAAAAAGGACGTGATTGCTTGAATTAAAATAGCAGAAATCACAATGGTGATTAATGTATATAATTGACTGTAATCCTTTTCAGGAACAACCTCATCCAACAGTACTTTACTTTGTAGTGGCAAGACAAAACCTGCTAAACTGCGAATGATAATTAGTATTAAACCCAAAAAGACCAATTTGCGTCTTGGCCAAATAATGGTTTTAAACGCTTGCTTTAAGGTGACTTTTGGCTTGCTTTTATCTGTAGAATCTGATGTTTGTAAATGTTTCATATTTAAATTTCGTTCTACAAAGATACACTTGTAATTCATTATCAAATTCTAGAAATGTCAATGTTTTGTTAATTCAAATTATCTCTTAAATACTATCTGTTTTCTTGTACTTTTGCACGATGCAAAACAAACCAACTTATAAGATTGAATTTATAGCACTTATGGCATCGTTGATGTCTATAGTCGCTTTATCAATTGATGCATTATTGCCCGCTTTACCGCAAATTGGTGATGCACTTGGAGTCGTTGATGAAAAAGACAATCAGTTATTGATTACCATGATCTTTTTAGGCTTAGGTTTTGGACAGCTCATCTTTGGACCACTCTCTGATAGTTTTGGAAGAAAACCCATGGTTTATTTTGGGTTTACGGTGTTTGTTATTGCAAGTATTATATGTGTGAATACAGATAGTTTAGAGATCATGATTGTTGGTCGTATTCTTCAAGGTGTTGGACTCTCCTCTCCTAGAACCATTGCAATTGCGATGACTCGTGATACGTATAGTGGTGATTTTATGGCAAAAATTCTCTCCATCATTGTGATGTTCTTTATTTTGGTACCAATCGTCGCACCAACCTTTGGGCAATTGCTTCTTGATTTCTTTGATTGGAAAGCCATTTTTAATGCCAACCTCATCATTGGTTTACTCATCGTATTATGGTTTTGGAAACGTCAACCCGAAACTTTGAAACCTCAAAACCGAATTAAATTCTCGCCTTCCATATTTATCACTGGTACTGTAGAATTCATTAAACATAAAGATGCCATCGCGTTTACATTAGTTTCTGGGTTTATTACAGGATCGTTTATGGTGTATTTGAGTACGTCACAACAAATTTTTCAAACGCAGTATCAGTTAGGTGAAATGTTCCCTTACATTTTTGCGAGCACAGCCTTTTCAGTAGGATTTGCGACATTTACTAACAGTAGACTAGTAATTCGTTTTGGTTCTTTTAATATAGCCTATTACGCAACAATTGCTTATGCTGTAGTTTCCATTTTATATGTGATTCTATTTCACAACGGTATCAACCCAAGCGTACATGTATTGATCACTTTTTTCTTATTACAATTTTTTGCTGTTGGTTTTCTCTTCGGAAATTTGAGATCTTTAGCAATGGAGCCTCTTGGACATATTGCAGGCATTGGTGCAGCAATTAACGGATTCGTCTCTACAGTCATGGCGATTCCTATTGCTTATTATATAGGAAGCTTTGTAAAAAGCTCTGTATTGCCCTTATTTATTGGGTTTTCTATTTTTGGAGTTCTATCTATGCTCGTGTTTATGTGGATGAAGCGTAGGCGTGGGTTGGTAAAGGTTTAAGTAAACTTACCATTAGTAATAGTTAATTGCTCATGTGCAATTTCGATAGTATCTACCGCAACCTCATTGCCATCAGATTTTAAATCTGTACTTGTTATTTTAGTTGGCCAGGCATTTTTGAGTTCCCATTGCATAGTGACTTTACCTTGCTCATCTAATAATTTGATGAGAACTGTGCACCTTTTTATGGTATTCATGCTAATTTGAGCATGCCAATCCCAAAACGTGTTATCATTTACAAAGACGCCACGCTTCATGGTTATATTACCATATTTGGCAATACCAGGCATTTTTTCGTTAGAAAATAAAGGACTATTGCTTTTTCTGTATTCTATAATTTGATTTTCAACGTCCATACCTGAGACTTCTTGAAATGCAACATTATTTAGTCCACCTCCTAAATCGACTTCAAATCTAAACTTTGGCATTGGCCATATTGCGTTTTCAGCGCTTCCATCATCTGACATAGTATATCTGTTTAAACTATTAGCTTGACATTACAAATTATTTAGAACACCAGACAGCATTTGGTTTTGGATTCTCATTAGACACTTCATAAAATGTTTCTGTAATAACTAAATCACTTTTAATATCACCAATTTCAACTATTGCAAATCCATTAAGCACACGCTCTTTTTGTGATATTGTTGGATTGCTAATATTTAAAGGTGTGTGAGCATAATATGCTAATTCATCTCGCATTGTTTTTATACCCTTTTTTTCTGTGTAAAACCCTGAACCATTTCCAAAAGGCATAGACGCATGACCACAACAACGAAATTGAGGTGTTTTTCCAGTGGTCGATTCTGGGATTTTTGTGTTTGGAAAACTCAATTTTTCAGTTTTATAAACAATCCCATTATGTACATGTCCCCAATACCAAAGGTCTGGCATTTTCCCATTTAAAGCTGCTGCAACTTGAGTCCAAAGTGGTTTATTAATTGTGAACTTATGGTCTTTTATTCCAATCCCATTATGATGTGTCATAAGTAACAATGGCTTCCCCTTTTTAGACAGTTCATTTAGAAATTTATGCTGAGCGCTTTTATTAATATCCTTATAAAGTGAACCACTCATATACAATGGACTTTCATCAAAATAAGCAGAATCTAATCCTACTAAAATCCAACCTCCAATATCTATAGAGAAATATGTGCGTCCGCGTTGTTCTTCAAAAAGAGGGTTAGATAGGCTTTCATATAAACCATTTGCACCATCATACATTTCATGATTACTATTCATGGTGTATAATTTACCTAGTGATTTATCTTTTAAAAGCGCGATGAGTTTTTTTCGCTCTTCATGCTTAGTTCCTGCATAGTACACATCTCCTAAATGAATGACATAATCAGGTTGTAGTGTTTCAACCCCATTAATTACTAATTCTGCAGGAGCATTGGTCAACTGTCCATCTTTCCATTTACCAGTTCCCCAATCTCCAATAATTGCAATTTTAGTTTTTGAAGGTTTTGGTGACGGTTTTTTAGTTGATTTTTTAATTGGTTTAGGAATTTCCACAAAAGGATGTACACCTTTTGGGTCTAGATATTTATAATACGCATACCATACTAAAACTGCTGACCACAATGGATCTAACTGACAATATTTGGATATGAAATAAAGTGTACCATCTTCGGCCACCAAATAATCTAGAATTGAATTAAATTGAGACTCTATTGAAACATCACCTTCAGTAAGAGTTAAATTAATATTACTTTTTGGAAGACCTAAATCACGTAACTTTGATGTCAAATGTCCTTGATCAACAAGTATATTAAGAATAAAAAGTGATAACATGTTTTCCATATCATGAACATATCCTTCCTTCTTATAAGTGTTATTGGTATAATAACTTTCACATGTTTGTAGGTATGACCAAAATTTGGCTAATTCATTTTCTGAAGAATTTAGTGCTTCTGTACTTTTATCTGAATCGAATAAGGCATTAATAGCTTCGAATTTTTGATTCTCGTCTTGAGTGAAATTAAATAGATTCATAACTAATTGATTTTTAGACACTCAAGTTCTAAATAAAATCAGTTTTTTACAATAGGTAGATATACGTGTTTTTATGCGTTAGTGATAGAGCGTTTGTTGAAGCTCATCTTTGATAGCGACTCGCGAGAGCACGACGTTTTGTTTTTTTAAGCAAAAGGGAATGCCCAAATAATTAAGCGTTGTTTAATCCTAATCGTTTAACAATAAAATAAGCCACCATAATATTAGGGACCCAACATAGCCAAGCTACAATTCTATAAGCTGGAATAAAATCTTGATATATGGCTATTAAAGCAGGCAACCATATACGCAACGTCACAGCAGCAAAACAAGCTGCGTAACTATAAATCATAAATTTTTGATGCCTTTTGATGTTACCTTCTTTGATTGACATATAGCCCAAAGTAGTCGTGTACAGCCAAACAACACCAAGTCCCATAAAGCCTAGTATAGAGATTATACCTCCTGTTGCAAAATAGGCGATATACAAACTGGCTAAACCACTAAACAAAACTGAAACCACATACACCTTACCCACTACTCTATGTAGTTTTAGATTCTTAGCTCGCAATTTTTCACTAAACTGAAGCCAACCGATTAGTAAGGCTAAACCACCTAAAATAATATGTGTGTAAAAACCAATGTTCCAAAAGACGTCACTCAGTAATGCATTACTTTTAGAAGCAAGCAATCCAAATGTACGATCTACAAGAAAATAAGCTGCAGGATATAAGCCTATGGAAATACATAAGATTGCAAAAACGATAAAACCAATTTTCTTAGCCATACTTATAAAGCATTATCCATAATATCTTGCACACATTCTGGATTGAGAAGTGTACTAATATCTCCTAAGTTACTAGCGTCTTTATGAGCGATTTTTCTAAGAATACGACGCATTATTTTTCCGCTACGTGTTTTTGGGAGCCCGTTAGTGAATTGAATCTTATCCAGTTTAGCAATAGGTCCTATTTGTTCTGTGATAATCTGATTGATTTCTTTACGTACATTATCCTGATTTCTATCTTCTCCAGTTTCTTTTAAGGTCACATAACCATATAAGGCATTACCCTTTATATCATGCGGAAATCCAACAATAGCACTCTCTGCAACTGCAGGATGCTCGTTAATAGCATCTTCAATTGGAGCTGTGCCTAAATTATGACCAGAGACGATAATAACATCATCTACGCGACCTGTAATTCTATAATAGCCAACTTCATCTCGTAATGCGCCATCACCTGTGAAATACATGTTTTTAAAAGCTGTGAAATACGTGTCTTTGTAACGTTGATGGTTTCCCCAAATGCTACGTGCAATACTTGGCCAAGGAAACTTTATACACAAACGACCACTCACTTGATTGCCTTCAATTTCTTTACCGTTGTCATCCATTAATGCTGGTTGAATCCCAATAAAAGGCAGGGTCGCGTATGTTGGTTTGGTTGGTGTAACGTATGGAATTGGTGTTAACATAATGCCACCATTTTCTGTTTGAAAATACGTATCTACAATTGGTGCTTGATTTTTTCCAATATTATCATCATACCAATGCCACGCTTCTTCATTGATGGGTTCTCCAACTGTTCCTAAAACTTTAAGTGATGATAAATCATGACCTTCTACATGACCAACACCTTCTTTTGCTAATGCCCTAATAGCTGTTGGTGCTGTATAGAATTGATTGACTTTATGTTTTGCTACAATCTCCCAAAAACGGCTGTAATTAGGATGACTTGGCACACCTTCAAATAAAATTGAGGTTGCTCCATTACATAATGGTCCGTAAATAATATAACTATGTCCTGTGATCCATCCTACATCTGCGCTACACCAAAACACATCATTTTCGGTATAGTTAAATACATTTTTAAAGGTGTATGCTGCATACACCATATAACCAGCTGTCGTATGAAGCATGCCTTTTGGTTGACCTGTAGATCCTGAGGTATATAGAATAAACAAAGGATCTTCTGCATCCATAATTTCTGGTTCACAATGAGGTGATGCGTTATCTAGCAATGGTTGTAACCATTGGTCACGATCTTGGATCATTTCAATTTCCGAAGAAATACGCTTAGCCACTAAAACCGTTTCAACCCCTTCACATATGTTTAAAGCGTTGTCTACAATACCTTTTAAATCTATTGTCTTTGCGCCACGATATGAGCCGTCACTAGTGATTACTATTTTACAATCGCAATCTGTGATACGTGTTGCCAATGCATTGGCTGAGAATCCTGCGAAGACTACAGAATGCACTGCTCCTATTCTAGCACAAGCCAAAACAGTATACACCAATTCAGGAATCATTGGTAGATATACACAAACACGATCGCCTCGTTTTACACCATTATCTTTTAAAACATTTGCCATTTTACACACCTGAGCATGTAATTCTTTATAAGTGATTGGCAATGCTGATTCATCTGGATTATTAGGCTCAAAAAGAATAGCCGTTTTATCTCCTCTGGTTAATAAGTGTCTATCTAAACAGTTCTCTGTAATATTCAATTTTGCACCTTCAAACCATTTAACTTCTGGTTTTGAAAAATCCCAACTGAGCACGTTATTCCATTTTTTTCGCCACATAAAATGCTCTTCTGCGATTTCTCCCCAAAATGCTTCTGGGTTTGTGACAGATTTGCGATATACTTGGTAATATTCTTCTAAATGTTTAATGTGATAGTTACTCATAATACATTAATGATTTGTTGCTTCTCCTGCTCCTGATGGAATTCTTATATGTTCTACAATCTCTTGTACTTCTTTTGATGGTGCTTTTGTAAATTTCATTACGACAATTGACACAATAAAATTAATTAACATTGCGATACTACCAAAGCCTTCTGGAGAAATTCCAAACCACCATTCATTTTTATCTGGCAAAACATCGTCAAACCAACCCAATTTATATTTCATCATATATAAAAGCATCGTAACAATACCAACGATCATTCCTGCTATTGCACCTTCTTTATTCATACGTTTATAAAAGATTCCTAAAATAATGGCGGGGAAAAATGAAGCCGCTGCCAAACCAAAAGCAAGTGCAACAACTGCTGCGACAAAGCCTGGTGGATTAATACCGAAATAGCCTGCCACACAAACTGCTGCTACTGCAGATAATCTTGCAGCTCTTAGTTCTCCTTTTTCTGAAATTTTAGGATTAATCACTTTCTTTATTAAATCGTGAGATACTGAGGATGAAATTACTAATAGTAATCCAGCTGCTGTAGATAATGCTGCTGCAAGTCCGCCAGCTGCAACCAATGCTATGACCCAGTTTGGCAATTTGGCAATCTCAGGGTTGGCTAAAACCATAATATCTCTATCAACAATTAGTTCGTTTTTTTCTTTATCTGCTAGATATTGAATTAAACCATCGTTGTTTTTATCAGTAAACTTGATCAGTCCTGTTGTTTCCCATTTTTTAAACCATTCTGGAACTTCTGCATAAGGCTTATTAGATAACGTTTCTATCATATTTGTTCTCGCAAATACTGATACTGCTGGAGCTGTACTATATAAAATCACAATTAAAAATAAAGCGATACCTGCCGATTTACGTGCATCTTTAACTCTTTTTACTGTAAAAAATCGAATAATAACATGTGGTAATCCTGCAGTTCCAACCATTAAAGCTAATGTGATAGCAAAAACATCAATGGTGGATTTAGTCCCTTCAGTATATTCGGAAAAACCAAGTTCTGTACTCAATCCATCTAACTTATCGAGTAGAAAAACGCCTGACCCATCATTTAGCTCGCTTCCAAATCCTAATTGTGGAATTGGATTTCCTGTCATTTGAATAGAAATAAATATGGCTGGTACCATAAATGCAAAAATCAACACGCAGTATTGAGCAACTTGTGTGTATGTTATTCCTTTCATTCCGCCTAGAACGGCATAAAATAAAACGATTAACATTCCTATAATAACTCCTGTATTAATCTCAACTTCTAAGAATCTTGAAAACACGATACCAACACCACGCATTTGCCCAGCTACATATGTGAACGATACTAATAGCGCACAAAACACAGCGACAATACGTGCAGAGTTAGAATAATAGCGATCACCAATAAAATCTGGAACTGTAAACTTGCCAAACTTTCTCAGGTATGGCGCTAATAGTAATGCTAAAAGCACGTAACCTCCAGTCCAACCCATAAGATAGACAGCACCATCATAACCAGCAAATGATATAATACCAGCCATTGAAATAAATGACGCAGCACTCATCCAATCTGCCGCAGTAGCCATTCCGTTTGCCCAAGGCGATACGCCTCCTCCTGCTACATAGAATTCTTTAGTAGAACCTGCTCTTGACCAAATGGCAATTCCTATATAAATAGCAAAGGTTACTCCTACTAAAATGTATGTCCAATTCTGAACATCCATGGCAAGCATCAGTGATAAACTATTCATCATAACCGTATTTTTTATCAAGTTTATTCATGAGTCGTACATACACAAAAATGAGTACAACGAATACATACATAGCGCCTTGCTGTGCAAACCAAAACCCCAATTTAAAGCCGCCTAGCCTAAACGCATTGAGTTCGTCTTTAAATACAATTCCTGCGCCATAAGACACTATAGCCCATATGGTCAAAAGAATGATGACATATTTAATATTCTCTTTCCAATACGCTTTCGCATTATCTTTTTTTATGTCTTCTTTTTGATTGATCATATCTTCAATTAGTTTTTTACATGTTAAATATAACGCTTAATTATATGTAAAGCTGACACTAAAAGCATTCAAAACATAATACCATTAAAAGTACTTATCTTTAACTATATATATTTTAAATTATGATGACTTCGGAAATAAAAAACTACATCGATAAAAGTGTTTTATGTTGGCTAGCGACGTCTTCTTATGACAATTACCCTAATGTATCTCCAAAAGAAGTGTTTACTTATTTTAATGATACATATATTATTGTTGCCAATATAGCGTCTCCTCAAACAGTAAAAAACATTGTATCAAACCCTAAGGTATGTATTAGTTTTATAGATGTTCTTGTTCAAAAAGGGTTTCAAATAAAAGGTACTGCGGAAATTATATCAAATTCTGATTCTCGCTTTTCTGTTATGGAATCATCACTATTAGAACTCACAGAGGGTAAATATCCATTCTCAACAATAACTGCAATAGAAGTTGAAAGCTCCAAACCTATCATTGCTCCTAGTTATCTATTATATCCCGAAACAAAAGAAGAAGATCAAATTGTAGCTGCAAAAAAAGCCTATAATTTAGATTGATTTTTGCTGATTGTGAGATATTTCCGAAGAAAAAGGCATCATATTTGTTTAAGGTCTTGTCTTGAAATTATATATTAGCATACTTAACTACTATTTATGATTAAAAATATTTTAAGTGTCGTCTTGATGATACTTGTAACAACTACGGTTTTTTCACAAAAACGCATTGAACCAACAGATGAAGATAAAGCGAAAGCAAAAGTCTTAAAAGAGCAATTTCCTGATGATGATGTCGCGCTGATTTCTAGTGTAGATTATGTGACTTTTGATCTCAACAAACGTGACCAGAAGGTAACTGTTATACATTCTGCTAAGGACAATATGATTAACATTGATTCACGTGCAGATATCCAGAAATATTGCTTTTATGACGGTGAATCTACCATAGAAGAATTTGAAATTACTTATCGTAATGAAAAAGATGCTCATTTTTATGTAAAGGATGAAGCGTATAAGAGCAATGACCTATTTCATAATGACAGTCGTGTAAAATATACTAAGATGGATTTCCCTTTAAGAGGTTACCGTTATTTAACGCACATTGAAAAGCATTATAAAGATGTTAAGTATTTTACTAAACTCTACTTTAACAATGAGTATCCAACAGTAAAAAAAACAATTAAAATTGAAATACCAAATTGGTTAAACCTTGAGCTTAAAGAGCTTAATTTTGAAGGTTATAATGTAGAAAAAAAGGTGACTAGTAACTCAAAAGGCACTGCTAAAATACATACCTATACCCTTGAAAATGTATCTGCGATGTATGATGATAGCAATGCTCCAGGACCTACTTATATCTATCCACATATTCTTATTCTAGCAAAAACATTTAAAAATGGTGATGACACCGTTAATTTATTTGACTCTACTCAAGATTTATATAATTGGTACAAATCTTTGGTTAATAGTCTAGAAAATGACAACACAGATATTAAATCTAAAGTTACTGAATTGACTAAAAATGCAACTTCAGAAGAAGAAAAAATAAAAAAAATCTATTACTGGGTTCAAGATAACATTAGATATATTGCCTTTGAAGATGGTATTGCAGGTTTCAAGCCTGATGAAGCTGCTAACGTTTTCAATAAACGCTATGGTGATTGTAAAGGAATGGCTAACCTAACGAAACAGATGCTAATTGAAGCAGGTTTTGACGCACGTTTAACATGGATTGGCACAAAGCATATTGCTTATGATTATTCTACACCTAACCTATCTGTAGATAATCATATGATTTGCACTTTATTTAAGGATGATAAAACAATTTTCTTAGATGGTACAGAGAAGTTTAATTCATTTGGTGAATATGCAGATCGTATCCAAGGAAAACAAGTACTTATTGAAAACGGAGATGATTTTATTTTAGAGTATGTCCCAACAACTACTGCTGATTTTAACAAAGAAAAATTTACATACAACTTAGAATTAACTGAAGATGCTATTACTGGAAATGTAAAGAAAGCTTACAATGGAGAAAGCAGAGCTAGCTTACTTTACTATTTCAATAGTCTTAAAAATGATAAAAAAGATGAATTTCTAGAGAACTATCTCAATAAGGGGAATAGTAATATTAAAGTCTCAAATATTGAAACATCCGATTTATTAAATCGTGATAGCAACATTAATATTTCGTACAACGTTGCCATTAAAAATGCTGTATCCTCATTTGACGGTCAAATATATATAGATCTTGATTTTGATAAAGAATTGTCTGGATACAAGATGAAGGAACGCAAAACAGACTTTATTTTTAGCACTAAAAAAGATATAGAATCTACTACACAATTGACAATTCCAAGTGGTTATTCTATTAGCCATATGCCAGAAAACATTAGTGTTTCTAGTACTAACTATGACATGCAAGTTAATTTTACCAAAGAAAACAACATGTTAATCTATAAGAAGCTTTTTAAAATTAAAAATGCCAAAGTAGAAATTGATGACTTTGAAGACTGGAATGACTTTATCACGAAACTCAATGCTATTTATAACGAACAAATTATCCTAACTAAAGATTAATACTATGCCTAAACTTATTCTTATCCTCTTACTCGCTTTTTCTATTTCTGGTTTTTCTCAATCAAAAGAAGAATTAGCTGCAAAAGACTTTTTTTGGGGAGCAAAAGACTCGTATAAAGATTCTAATGATATTCCTGAGAAATGGGCTAATGAATCTGCAATAATTATCTATAAAAATTTAAATTATGATTTTCATAGTTTTGGAAAAAGTGTAACCTACACTAGCTCCCTTAGAAAACGTATTAAGTTATTAGACAAAGCTGCCGTTGAAGAATTTTCAGAATTTACATTTACCAAACGTTTTAGATCCTCTAAAGGTCAGTTCTCTTGGAAAAGGAAAGGAAATACGTTTGTAGGTGTTAAAGTTGTTAAACCTGATGGATCAGAAACAGAAATTGATGTAGAAAAAGATGCTGTAGAGGTTGATGGCGAAACTAAATTAGCAATCTCAAATTTAGAAGTAGGAGATATTATAGATTACTACTATTACAGAGTAGAGCCTTTTAAATCAACATATGCATTTGGTTTTGCGCCTGTTGAGACGAGTCTATCAGAAGAATATCCAATCATGGATTTTAAACTTTATTTTGAAACAGAAAATGATTTTTTCATCAATTTCAACTCTTATAATAGTGCTCCAAATTTAAAGAAAGTCACTTCAGAAAAAAGAAACATTAGACGCTACGAACTTACAGAAAACAATATCGCTAAAAGCGAATATACGCGTTGGTTTTACCCATTAGTAGAATCACCATCATACAAGTTTCAAGTGTATTTTGCACGCTCTGGTAAGTTTGAAGATCGTGCATTAGCCTTTTTACCTGAAGATGAAGATATCATAAAAACAAAGGTGACTAAAGAAGAAGTACTTGATTTATATGATAATCGTTTTAAGCCAGATGGTGACATAGGCGATGTGAGAGGTTTCTTTAAAAAGAAAACCTTTGACAATGATGCACATAAAGTTACAGCTGCCTTTTACTATATGAGACATTATTATCTCACACGTTTTGTAGAAGGGTTTTTCGTAAAAGAAGCAAATATTACACCTTACCCTTTCATGGTTTATGGCAATAACATTGTATTCATTCAAAATGAAAAACAGTTTATTAGACACTTTACAGAATTTTTAAAACGTGAAAAAATTGGCTATGAAATCGTCGTTGGACAAAAGCGATATGATGGACCATTAGAAGACTTATTGATTGAGAAAAACGTGAATGTACTGGTTAAAGTGAAAACTGAAAAACCGCTATATGCGTCATATTTTGGACCTCATACTACGATTAATGAATTTCCTCCATTGTTAGAAAACACAGATGTGTATTTGTTATCTGCAAGTAGAAATAGAATTGATGAAATAAAAACAGGAAAA
>CAJQOA010000046.1 GCA_905479815.1 uncultured Psychroserpens sp. | reverse complement strand
TTAGGCATGAGTTCTAATGCGTCTGGAAATTCTTTTTTGAAAAACTCTGTTACAATTTCGGGAGTTGTTAGATTGTTGAAATTATAGTCACCTTCGGCATAACTTAAAAATAGAGTTACAGTAAAACTGCCATCTAAATTTGGAAGTGCGATAACCATAAAGTCGCCTCTTGGCCAAATGTGTAATGCATTTTTATAAGTTTTGTAGTCTCCAGTTTCCGTGGGAAGAATTGATAATTCTTTATAACCATGTGTTAGATAATTTTGTGAGAAACTAAATAGAAATTTACGCTCTAGATAATAGCTTTTACGCAATGCAGAACCTGCACCATCTGTTGCAATAATACAATCGGCATCTTCAATAAATTCTTCTTTAGTTTTATAATCTTGAAAATGAGCTGTGGTTTTTTCGAAATCTACCGACTTGCATTGTTTATTAAAGTGAATAGTGACATTATCATGTTTTTCGGCTTCGGTTAACAATAAACTATTGAGTTCGCCTCTAGAAATTGAGTTTATAAATTCATAATCACGACCACTATAATTTGAAAGAAACGTATTGCTCTCTCTATCATGGAGCATTCTTCCATTCATTGGGATGCAGAGTTCTTTAACTTTGTCTTCTAAATTAACGAGTTTGATGGCTTTGTTGCCACGATCTGAAAACGCTAAGTTAATAGAACGTCCTGCGGAAATATCTGTTCTACGCAAATCTGGACGCATTTCATAAACGGTGACGTTATATCCACGTTGTCCTAATCGTAATGCGAGAAGACTGCCGCAAAGTCCTGCGCCTATTATTAGTATGTTTTGTTGTTTGCTCATCTTATTTTGTCATTCTTACAAAGGCAAGAATTTATCTTTTTTTGTTTGAATACAAGTTAATTTAAAATCGTTTTTAATCGTTCTACAAACCCGTACACATCCATAAATGAATTATAGAGAGGAACAGGTGCACATCTAATAACATCGGGTTCACGCCAATCTGTTATAATACCTGCTTGAGTGAGCTTATCATGTAAAGCCTTATCTGCATTTTTAACTTGTATAGAGAGTTGACATCCACGTTGTTTTGGGTCGCTTGGAGTTATAATTTTAATGTCTGAGTTATTTAATTCATGGATTAAAAACTCAAAGTAGCCTGTTAATTGCTTTGATTTCTCACAAAGTTTGTCAAATCCAGCTGTTTCAATAACATCTAGCGATGCTCTTATGGCTGCCATAGATAGAATAGGAGGATTACTGAGTTGCCAACCTTCTGCGCCTGGTAATTGATCAAAGTCATCACGCATTCTAAAACGTGTTTTTTTATTGTGTGACCACCAACCTGTAAAACGGTTTAGATCTTTATTATGAGCATGACGCTCGTGTACAAAAGCACCAGATAAACTTCCTGGTCCAGAGTTTAAGTATTTGTAACTGCACCAAACAGCAAAGTCTGCACCAGAATCATGAAGATTGAGTTTGACATTTCCTGCACCATGTGCACAGTCAAAACCAACAACACATCCATGTTTATGACCAAGAGTAGCAATACGTTTTAAATCGAAAAACTGACCAGTATAATAATTTACTCCACCAATCATGACTAATGCGATTTCATCACCATGCTCTTTTAAGATGTTCTCTAAATCTTCATAATTAGCGAGTTCTTCACCTTCGCGAGCTTTCCAAAGGATTAAACCTTCTTTATCATCGTATCCATGATGACGTAATTGAGATTCTACGGCATATTTATCACTTGGGAATGCATCTGCCTCAATAAGAATTTTATAGCGTTTAGGTGTTGGTGTATAAAAACTCACCATCATGAAATGTAGATTAGCTGTCAAAGAATTCATAACCACTACTTCTAATTCTTTTGCGCCAACTATTTTTGCCATGGTTTTAGATAGAAACTCATGATAATGTAGCCAAGGATTTTTGCCATGAGTATGTCCATCTACACCAAGATTGGCCCAATCCTCTAGTTCTTGATTTATATAGTCTTTGGTGATTTTTGGTTGGAGACCTAATGAGTTTCCTGTCATGTAGATGAGTTCGTTTCCTTTGTCATCTTTTGGCATATGAAATTGTTTTCTATATGCTGAAAGGGCATCATTTTGGTCTAATTGTTCTGCAAATTCACGACCTAATTTATAGTTGGACAATGTCTTATTTTTTAGTTGATTGGTGATTCTAAAATTAGAATATGTGTATAAAAATAAGGATTATTAACGAGGAATTAAAGTGATGAAAGGTGCATTTTTTTAGAATAAACAGAAAAAATAAAGCGCTTCAACTAAGTAGATGAAGCGCTTTGAATGTATATAGACGCATAGTGCGGAATATTAATATACTTTATATACGTCCATAAGTCTATAGTTGGATGTTTTAATTACAGGAAACAGCCAACTTTAATATTTTTTTAAGAATTACTTATTTTATCGTGATAGCTGTGAAATAGAGTTTCCAGTTGCCTTCAGATTTAATGTGGTCTTGTGCAATTTTGATTCCGTTGAAATAGCCGTAATTTTCAAAAGAAGTAATCATTGAAGGTTCTTTAGAGTTTCCTTTTCTAAAAACCCATTCTTTTACTTCATGTCTATCATCAAAGTAAAAATCATAAGCATCACCAGGAGTATATCCACCTTCATTAGAATACAATACTGTGATCTTGTTGAGTTCGGTTTTGCTCATTGGAGCAGTTTCTTTTATTGATTCAGAAATTGTAGTGCCTTCATCCCATACGATTTGATAAGGCGCTAATAACCAAAATTTATCGTTAATGAAGCTTCTGTCTGCTTTTAATGCGACACTATCCATAGATTTTCTATTGTAGGTAATAATATCTTTTCCAGAGGTTAGCTTTACATCATCCGTTTTTGGATTCCAAGTCCATGAGCGTTCAAAATGACTACCATCTTTATCTACGTTAAATGTGAAGTCAACTTGATTTATACTAGACCAATTTTCTAACCCGTTAGCAAAGCCAATTTCTTGGGCAACTGTAAGTTGTTCATCTTCTTGTATGTTTTTTGTTCTTTCATTTGAAATTGAACGAGATGTTACATTTTGGTCTTTTGGGTCAGATTTGCATGATGCTAATACAGTAAGAATGGAAATGAAGGTTAGTAGTTGTTTCATTTGTTTTTTTTGCAAAGGTATGAAAGTTGTCATATTTCCGAAGATATTATTACTTTAGAGTTTTAAATAGAAAGTTATGAGTAAAGATCATTTTGAAGCTAATAGAGAAACATGGAATGAAAAGGTGAAAGTTCATTCTAAAAGCGAGATGTATGATTTGGAAGTTTTTAAAAACGGAAAATCGTCTTTAATGCCATATGAACTTAATGCCCTTGGTGATGTAAAGGGGAAGTCTCTTTTGCATTTGCAATGCCATTTTGGTCAAGACACAATGAGTTGGAGTAGGATGGGAGCTGCATGTGTTGGAGTAGATTTAAGTGATGAAGGTATTAGATTAGCAACATCTTTAAATGACGAGTTGAAACTTGATGCAGCATTTGTATGTTGTAACGTTTTGGATACATCAAAACATGTAAAAGAGACTTTTGATATTGTATATACGAGTTATGGAGTGATTGGTTGGTTGCCAGATTTAAAACCTTGGGGGCAAATGATTGCTGAAAAATTAAAAAAAGGAGGCACATTTTATATGGTTGAATTTCATCCCATAGTTTGGATGTTTGATTATTTAGATGATAAACTAAATATGAGATATGGATACATGCAAGATGAGGTTATTTATGAAGAATACGAAGGGACTTATGCCGATCAAGGTTCAAAAATGATTACTAAAGAATACGGTTGGAATCACGGTTTGAGTGAGGTGATAAATGCTCTTATTGAGGCAGGATTGCAAATAGAGTATTTAAATGAGCATGACGAAAGCCCTTATAACGTATTGCCAGAGTTAGTCGAAACTAAGTCTGGCAATTATGTAACGAAGGATAAACTGTATCCTTTGATTTTTGAAATTAAGGCAACTAAACTTTAATGATTAGCTTTTAAAACTTCTGGCATCTTTATTTTGAATCTATTTAACCTTGGGATAGATACATTTCTAATATAACTTTGGTTTGGGTGAAGTCTCTCATAATTTTGATGGTAATCTTCACCAACCCAAAATTTTTGAAATGGATATACTTCTGCTGCTATTGTAGCATTAAGTTCTTTATTTAAAGCTGCTTTTTTTGTTTCAATGATTTTCTTTTGAGCATCATTTTGATAAAAAATGATTGAGCGGTATTGAAAACCTCTATCTGGACCTTGTCCGTTTACTTGTGTTGGATTTTGAGATGCAAAATAAACATCTACTAGTGTTTCAAAGCTCACTACTTTTGGATCGTATATAATTTCAACAGCTTCTGCGTGATCTTTTATGCGACCATAACTGTTAGACTCATATGTTGGGTTTTTTGTATGTCCGCCAGCATAACCGCTAATAGATTCATCGACACCTTTTACGCTTTCAAAAACCGCTTCTACGCACCAAAAACACCCGCTTGCAAAATAAGCTTTGGCTTTTCCGTTTTTAAGAGGGATTTCAATTGGTTCTGCATTGATTACTGCTTGTTGCTTAACATTAGTTTGCGCGTTATTTTGACAACTAAATAAGAGGGCAATAGTTAGCGTTGATAAAAAGTTTTTCATAGATTTTTCTTTTTTCAATAAGTCGTATAAAGTTAAGGAACCTTATAGTGAAGTGTGTGAAAGTTTTATTAAAATCAAAAAAGCCTTTATCAATTTGATAAAGGCTTTTTAATATAACTTGATAATGGATTATAGTTTTGAAAACATTTTTTCCATTTTAGTTCTTTCTTCTAGTGCTAGTTCTGCATCAACTAAGATTCTACCACTATGCTCATCTGTAATCACTTTTTTACGAGAAGCAATTTCAACTTGAATTTGTGGTGGAATAGTAAAGAAAGAACCTCCAGATGCACCTCTTTCAATTGGCACAACAGCTAATCCATTTTTTACATTGTTTCTTATGCGGAAGTATGCTTTAACTAAACGTTCGTCTAATTTCTTTTGGAAATCTTCAGATTTCTTCATTAATGCTTCTTCTTCTTTTTGAGTTTCTGCTAAGATAGCATCTAACTCACTACGCTTGTGCTTTAAGTGTGTTTTACGATCCTTAAGGCGACCTTTAGTCTCGTCAATAACGACTTTCTTTTGATCGATTTGAGCTTTAAATTCTTTAATATGCTTTTCAGCCAATTGAATTTCTAATTCTTGAAATTCAACTTCTTTTGTCAAAGAGTTATATTCTCTGTTATTTCTAACATTCTTTTGTTGTTCGCTATATTTCTTAATCAAAGCTTTCGCTTCTTCCATTAAGTTCTTTTTTGATTTAATTTGATCGTCAATTAAATCAAGGTTTGTAGATAGCTTTTCAAGTCTTGTATTTAAACCTTCAACTTCATCTTCTAAATCTTGAACTTCAAGAGGAAGTTCCCCTCTAACGTTTCTAATTTCATCTACTCTAGAGTCAATTAATTGTAAATCATACAATGCTCTTAATCGATCTTCTACAGATGCTTCAGCTTTTTTTGCCATAATTATAAATACTTTACAGGATTTGTATTCGTCGTTGATAAAACGACTGCAAAATTAGTGATTTTTTTCGAGAGATACTCTACTAAAAAGTTTTTTGTGAACTGTTCGCTTTCATAATGTCCAATATCTGCTAGGATTATCTCTTTTTCTGCGGAAAAGAAATCATGGTATTTCAAGTCGGCTGTTATTAAAACATCAGCTCCTGCTCGTTTAGCAGCAGAAATAGCAAAACTTCCAGAACCTCCGAGAACAGCTACTTTTTTAATTTTTTCTTTTGAAATTTCTGAATGTTTAATACAAGAGACATTCATTCTATCTTTTACAAACTCTAGAAATTTTAACGTATCCTGAGAATTTTTAAGTTCTCCAACCATTCCCATCCCAATGTTTTGATCATAATTATCTAGTGTAGCTACTTCAAATGCAACTTCTTCATAAGGATGATGTTCAAAAAGTGTTTTTAGTAATTTTGATTCTATATGTTTATTGAAGGTTACAGATATTTGTACCTCTTTCTCTTCATGAAGTTCGCCTTTCTTACCAAGAGTTGGATTAGAGTTTTCATTGCCTCTATAGGTGCCAATACCCTCTGCATTAAAACTACAATTGTCGTAATTGCCAATATTACCAGCACCTGCTTTAAAAAGATGAGATCTTAGAGCGCTTGCATTTCCGAGGGGAACATACGTTGTTAATTTTTTTATAGTGCCTTTTTGTGGTATTAGAATCTTTTTATTTTCTAACCCAAGTGTGTTACAAATAATATCGTTAACACCTCTAAGCGCATTGTCTAGAGCAGTATGAATGGCATAAATTGCAATATTACTTTTAATAGCTTTTAATACCGTTCTCTCTACATAATCTTTTCCTGTGAGTGATTTCAATCCTTTAAAGATGATCGGGTGAAAACTTACAATGAGGTTGCAATTTTTCTCAATGGCTTCATCAATCACAGATTCTAAAGTGTCTAGGGTAACTAAAATACCAGAAATTTCTACGCTTTTATCGCCAACTAGTAAACCAACGTTGTCAAAATCTTCAGCATAATGTAAAGGTGCTAAAGCTTCTAGGTGATTTATGACGTCTTGAACTACCATATAATTTTTGTGTTGAGTTTGAAAACAAATATAAAATATTAACTTCGTTCTAATGAAGCTACTCAGAAAAATACTTTTTCCAATCGTTCCAATTTATTTTATCGTGACTTGGTTGCGAAATAAATTCTATGATTTAGGCTGGAAATCTTCAAAGTATTTTTCTCACCCAGTTATATGTGTTGGTAATTTAAGCACAGGAGGTACAGGGAAAACACCTACCATTGAGTATTTGATTAGGTTATTAAAAGAACAACATAAAGTTGCTACATTAAGTCGTGGATATAAGCGAGAGACCACAGGGTTTATTATTGCAGACGATAAAGCGACTGCAAAATCTATAGGTGATGAGCCTTATCAATTTCATAGTAAATTTAAAGATGTCACCATTAGTGTTGATACAGATAGACAACATGGTATTGAACAGCTTTTAAAATTAAAACAACCAGATGTTATTCTCTTAGATGATGCTTTTCAGCATAGGAAAGTTAAAGCAAGTTTTAATATCTTATTGACGAGTTATAACGATTTATATTGTGATGACATCGTTTTGCCTACCGGAAATCTTAGAGAGCCTAGAGCAGGAGCAAAACGAGCAGATGTTATTTTAGTGACTAAATGTCCTGCGAATTTATCGTCTTCAGAAAAAGAAAAAATTATAGCAAAGATTAGGCCTTTGACACATCAACAAGTCTATTTTAGTTTAATATCATATTCTGATACAGTTTTCAATGAAAACGAAGAATTACCATTGAAACACTTTGAAGGTAAAAAAGTATCTTTAGTTACAGGGATAGCAAATCCAAGGCCTTTGTTGGATTATTTAAAGTCTAAATCGATAGATTTTGAACACTTAAATTTTAAGGACCATCATGTGTTTTCTACTTCGGAAATTGAACTTTTGAAGCAAAAGGAGTTTGTTTTAACTACTGAAAAAGATTATGTGAGATTGGTGGATAGTTTTAAAACGCAATCAAAACAATTATGTTACTTACCAATTTCATTTAAAATCAACGATAATAAAGCTTTTGATGCTGAAATATTATCACATATAAGTGATTTTAATTCTTAATAAGAAGCCGTTGAATTTTGATTAGCAGCTAGTACTTCGTATAATTTTTTCTCAAAGTCTTCTTGCTTAAATGGTTTTGAAATAATATCATCAAATCCAGCTTCATCAAACTCATGCATTTTATCTTCTAAAGTTACTGCAGTAAGTGCAAAAATAGTAAGCTCTTTATCAAAGGTTCTAATTATTTTAGTGGCTTCAAGACCACTAATTCCTGGCATGTGAATATCCATTAAAACAACATTGTAATTGTTTTCTTTAACTTTTTCTACAGCTGCCTCACCATTATCTACAATATCGCATTGCAGGTTCATCTTATTAAGAATCTTTTTGGTAATCATTTGGTTAATCTTATTGTCTTCTACAATTAAGATTTTAATGTTGCTAATGTCCAATTTTTTAATGTTTTTAGAGTAGTCTTCTTTTTCTATTTTAACAGTTTCTGGAGCATAGGTTAACGGAATTTCAAAAAAGAAGGTTGTTCCTTTTCCGAGTTCACTTTTTAAGTAGATTTTTCCTTTTAATATTTCAATAAGACCTTTTACGATAGATAGACCTAGGCCTGTGCCACCATATTTTCTATTGATTTGTATTGAGCCTTGGGAGAAGCTCTCAAACATATTGTCTTGTTTCTCTTTGGAGATACCAATACCATTATCTTCAATTTCAAAGCGAAGCGTATGATCATTACCTGTATTGTTTATGCTATACACTCTAACCCATATGTCACCATCTTTAGTAAATTTAATAGAGTTACCTATTAAATTGATAAGGATTTGAGATATCTTAAGGTTATCACCAATAAAAGTTTCTGGCAAGTCTGCTTGAAAATTATAGTGCATTTTGGTATTATTATCTAATGCCGAATTGTTTAAAGCAGAACACACATTCTCAACCTTGGTTTTAAGATTAAATAGTACTGGGTCTAATTCTACTTTATTTGCTTCAATTTTATTGATTTGAAGTATATCATTAATGAACGTCAATAAATAATCACCAGAGAACTTTAAAGATTTTAAATGCGGTATTTGATTCTCGCTAGGTTCTTCTTCTAATAGCATATTTGTTAAACCTGTAACAGCATAGAGAGGTGTTCTTAGCTCATGCGTTACCGTTGATAAGAAGTTTGCTTTGGTTTTTGATGCTAATTCTGCTCTTTTCATTGCTTCAATTAAATCATCATTTTTCTCCTGAAGCATGTTATTAGATTTGAGTCTAATATTATTATTCTTGTATAGTGATAACGTTAGAAGTGATAAAATTGTGATTAATGCAATACTAAGTATGGTAGTTATTTTAGCTAAATTACTATCAGATTCTTGTATTGCAACTTGTTCTTTTAATTTCTTAAATTCGGCAGCGTTAAACGCTTCTATATAATCTGTTTGTCCTGTAGGAGACAGATTTGCGCGTTCAACAGTTAAAATTGAATCTGTAATCTTTGCGTGTTTTTGAAGGTAGTTATGTGCTTGTTTAAAGTCTCCATTGTTTTTATAAATATCACTTAGAGTTAAATAAGCATCATCAATATTATCTATTTGTTTATTTGATTGAGCAACTTCTAAACCTTCAAGTGCAGATGTAATACCTTGTTCAGTATTACCAAGCTTAACTAACGTTTTACTATTGTAGATTAAGGCTTTTGATAATATGTGTGTTTGATTGTTCTTTTTAGCTAAAACAATTGTTTTTTCAAAAAAGGATTTTGCTGTTTTGTAGTCCGCTAGTTTAAGATATACTTTTCCTTGATTAAGGGTGACCTCAGGAATTTTAGCATCTAAATTATTTTCTTCAAAAAGTTGTTTTGCAGATTTTAAGTACTCTAAGGCATCTTTGTATTCCTGTCTCCCAGCGTGCAGCATACCATTTAAGCTATACGTAGTAGCAAGATTTACCTTATCATCTATGTCTCTTTGGATTTCTGTAGCTTTGATAAGTGATACTAAAGATTTGTCAAATTCATTAATAGTAAATTGTAACTCACCAATTTTAGCATAAATAATACCTTGGCTTTTTTTGTCTTCGATTTTTTGAGCAAGAATTAATGCCTCTTCAAGATTCTCTTTCGCATTGAAATAATCTCCTCTTTTAACATCAAAATCAGATTGTATGATCGTATTATCTATGCGAAGTTTTAAGACCTCGGGATCTTCTATGTCATTGTTTTGCGCAATAATTACACAAGAAAATAACAAGAATAAAGTAAGTATATAATATTTAGTTTGGGACATATTTAGACCACTTTTATTTGGACAAATATAAATATTTATTCGATAAAACACACTATTTCATCGACAAATTGCATATTAAATCCAGAATTCTGCTAGAATATCCAGTTTCATTATCATACCAACCAACAATTTTAACCATGTTTCCAATGACAGAAGTCATTTGAGAATCAAAGATGCAAGAGTGTGTGTTGCCAACAATATCAATAGATACAATTGGGTCTTCTGTATATTCAAGAATATCTTTTAGGTATGTATTTGCAGCTTTTTCAAAAGCTTTGTTGATATCTTCTATTGTGACTGTTTCTTTTACATTAAATGTAATGTCAGTTAATGAGCCGTTTGCAACAGGAACTCTAATACCACATCCACCAATGGCCTCTGATAATTCAGGGAAGATTTTTGTAAGAGCTTTTGCAGCTCCAGTAGTTGTTGGAACTATTGACTGTCCAGCAGCCCTAGCACGACGTAAATCTTTATGCGGTTGATCATGTAAGCTTTGATCTGTTGTATATGAATGGATAGTTGTAATATATGCTTGCTTCACACCACATAAGTCCTTTATCACAGAGATCATTGGTGCTGCATTATTAGTGGTGCAAGACGCGTTAGAGATAATTAATTCTGTGCCATTAATATCTTCATCATTAACACCTAGAACGACAGTTTTAATATCATCCTCAATAGGAGGGACAGATAAAATAACTTTTTTTGCTCCATTAGTAATATGGTGTTTTAGTACTTCGGAAGTTTTAAACTTTCCGGTAGCTTCAATAACAAAATCAACATCATAAAGTGACCAATCAATTAAACTAGGGTGGTTATGGTTGAGAAGTTTTATAGATCTGCTGTTTATAATGATAGTGTCTTCCGAAGAAGAAATCTCATGTTTAGAAACACCATGAATACTATCATACTTTAATAAATGACTAAGCGTTCTAGCATCTGCAAGGTCATTAACAGCAACAACTTGCATGTCATTTCTTTCTTGAATTAGTCTAAAGACACGACGCCCAATACGTCCAAACCCATTAATTGCAACACGAATCATTAGTTGATATGTTTTTGAGCTTTATAAGAAGATCTTACTAAAGCACTACTTTCTACATGACGAAACCCTAAATCAAGTCCAATCTCTTTATACTCGTCAAACTGATCTGGTTGGATAAATAGTTTAACCGGTAAATGTTTTTTTGAAGGTTGTAAATATTGTCCTATGGTGACTACATCAACATCATTAGCTCTTAAATCATGAAGTGTTTCTATGACTTCTTCTCTAGTTTCACCTAAACCTAGCATAATACCAGATTTTGTACGTCGTTGACCTTGTTGCTTTAAATATTTAAGCACACCTAGACTTTTATCGTATTTAGCTTGGATACGAACCTCACGTGTTAAACGTCTTACAGTTTCAATATTATGAGATACGACCTCTGGAGCAACATCAATAATTCTATCTATATGTTGTTCTATGCCTTGAAAATCTGGAATTAAAGTTTCTAGAGTTGTCTCAGGATTCATGCGTCGCACTGCTTTTACAGTTTCGCTCCACATAATACTTCCCATATCTTTAAGGTCATCTCTATCGACACTTGTTAAAACAGCGTGTTTAATGCCCATAATTTTAATTGAACGAGCTACCTTTTCTGGTTCAGCCCAATCCACAGTTTCTGGACGTCCCGTTTTAACACCACAAAACCCACAGGAGCGTGTACACACATTTCCTAATATCATAAAGGTTGCTGTTCCTTCTCCCCAACATTCACCCATATTTGGGCAGCTTCCAGACGTGCAAATAGTATTTAATTTGTACTTGTCTACAAGACTTCTTAACTCTGTGTATTTTTTACCTGTAGGTAATTTGACTCGTAACCATTTTGGTTTTGGTTGACGTTCAACAACAGGTTTTGATGCAATTTTTGTATCCATCTATATGTTTTATGGATTACAAAGATACGAAGTATAAAGTTAATTTGGTGTATATAGAATAGTGAGATACCAGATGCTAAAACCTATGAGAAAAATAATTCCTAACCAACTTAATATGTGAAGTATGGTACTCGGTCTCCATTCTTTGGGTGTGTGATTGCTACTAATTAATCTATAATTAATTATGGCATAAAAAGGAGCCGTTAAAAAGGATAACACTGTTGCAATTTTAATTAGTAAAATCATGTCAGATTTGAAGAAAAAGAAAATTAGAATAGTCCCAAAAAGCAAGATTAAAATCCATAGTAAATAAGGTTTCTTTAAAACATTACCAAAAAGTAATGCTGTGGTTTTTGCCATAGCTCTAGGAGAGGCGTCAAGTGTAGTGAGTGTTGTACTAAACATTGTTGTAAAAGCAGCAACAGCAATTAGAATATAAGACCAGCTTCCTAGACTTTTAGTATACATCAAAATTAATTGATTAGAAAATTCACCAGCTTTGCCACTAAAAACTTCCCCGCTATTAAACATGACTAAAGCTCCTAATGCTAAAAACCCTAAACCTAAAATAATAGTTGTAAAATAACCAACATTGAAATCAAAGAGCGTTGATTTAACAGTGTAGTCTTGTTCTGTTTTTTGTTTTTCTAAAGCCCAAATGGAGTGCCAAACAGAAATATCTAAAGGTGCAGGCATCCAGCCCATAAATGCAATTAGAAATCCAAACTCCAAAACATTTGGAAATACTTGATTTAAAGTAGGTGTTTGAACGGTGCCTTTAAAAGCAAAAATGACTGCAAACACTGTACTAATAGTTAGTATAATGATAATAAACTTCATGAGTTTATCTAAAAAAGTGTACTTGCCAATAATTAGTATGAAAAAGCATATGGATAAGATGATAACTGTCCATAGTTCAATAGGGATAGAAATATAACTGTCAATAATAGATTTAGCTAATCCAGCTGTAACAATGGTCACTGCGGTTTGAATCGTAAACATCGTTGCAAAAGTCAATATGAAATAAGCGATTAAAACACCCTTTCCTAGTTTTTTGTAGCCATCTAAAAGTGTTTCACCCGTTGCCATAGCATATCGAGGTCCAAACTGAAAAAATGGATATTTGAAAATGTTTACTAATATCAGAGCCCAAATTAGTCCAAAACCAAAGTCTGCTCCAGCTCTTGTAGATTGGACCAGGTGTGAAACACCAATTGCAGCGCCTGCAAACAATAAACCTGGACCTATTTTTTTGAGACTAAAAGCCATTATTCTTTTTTAATAATTGCTGCCAATAACTTTTTTGCACGTAAAAGTTTGACTTTTACATTGTTCATAGACTCGCCTAATTGCTCAGAGATTTCTTTGTAACTTAATTCTTGAAAGTATCTTAAATTAATTACTTCTTGATAATGGGGTTTTAACTTTTTGATATCGCGAAGTAGTTTGGCTAAATTTTGCTCGGTAATAAGTTTGTCTTCAGGTGAAGGCGATTCGTCAATAATACTATAATACTCTTTTTCCTCACTTGTATTAGATTGACTAGAAATGGTTGATTTCTGCTTTCTTACTAAATCAATATGAATGTTTTTAGAGATGGTAACCAGCCATGTTTTAAATTCATAGTCATCATTATAAGTATGAATTTTATCAAACGCTTTTGAAAATGTTTGAATGGTAATATCCTCAGCATCATTTTCGTTTTCAGTACGTTTTAATTGAAATCCGTAAACGGTATTCCAAAACCTGTCTAACAAAAAATTAAAAGCTGTTTGGTCATTCTTCTTAGCTTTTACGATCGCGTCTTTTACTTCCAATGTTTTGGTTTTGATGAGAGATTTTGCATAAATATAAAGAATTGAATAATAATTAATAGCAATTCTAAGATTGGAGTGTAAATGATTAAACTCTTCTCGTCAAGTTTTGCAGATGCTGAATACAGCGTTGTATATTGAATGATGAACCTTAATAAGACTAAACCCAATATTAATTGCCATTGATACAAGAACGCTAAGAGAACTGTGGCTAAAGTCCAAAATAGAAATTGAGAACAATAGAATAGTGATAGCAATATTTTATGTTTAAGCTTGTAATGTGACGCAGTGCTTATATGTCTCCTTTTTTGTAGACACCAAGATTTGAATGTTTTCTTCGGAATAGACTCTGTAAAGCTATTTTTTGAAATACATATTGTACTATTTTTTGGAGTAGCTATTTGATTCACGAATAAGTCATCATCTCCAGATTTTATATTCATATGACTCATAAAACCGTTTGCTTCAAAAAAAAGATCTTTTTTGTAGGCTAAATTTCTACCAACACCCATATATGGCAATCCAATATTTGTGTACGAAACGTATTGTACAGCTGTCATGAAGGTTTCAAATCGTATAAGTAGATTAAGGAGTGATCCTCTAATTTTTTGATACGGTCCATAACCTAAAACGAGTATTTTTTCTGAATCAAACCTAGCACTCATTTCGCTTATCCAGTGTTTGGATATCGGTTTGCAATCTGCATCTGTGAATAATAAAGTATTATGTTTTGCTGCTTTAATACCTAATGTTAGTGCGTATTTTTTGTTGCCCCAATATTTTTCAATGGGTTGAACATTAACAATCTTTATGTTCTCATTATCATTTTTGAAAGCTTCCATAACTTTCAAAGTATGATCTGAAGAATTGTCATTTATCAATACAATTTCAAAAGATGAATAAGATTGGGATAGTATAAAGGGTACGTTTTGTTTTAAGTTTTCTGCTTCATTTTTTGCACATATGATTACAGAGATAGGTGGTTGATTTGAATTAGAGACTTTTTTTTGTTTTGTTGTCGCAAATTTTCCGAAGATAAAACCGTAGAAGATCACTTGAATAACAACAACAACAATAAAAGAGTAGAATAGAACCTCAAAAATTAACATTAACTATTACGAGTGTTGAGGTTCGTCACAGTTTTCAAATTGGTCAGGCGATTTTCCGCAGAAACCACAAGCTTCACCTTCTTGATTAATCATAGGATTTTGACTAGCACATGTGCCAGCAAATTTACCATCCTTTTTTGCCCAAATTTTAATAGCAATTCCTGCTACACCCAAACCTAAAAGAAGTAATGTAATTAATAAGAGTTTCATTTGTGTTTAATTATTTGTGCAAAGATAAATATTTTGAATGTTTTTTAAGCAGTTTATTTAATGTGTTATTACCAGCTAAAATATTAAATGTGACTTTTAGAGTTGTTTAAGTGTCTTATATTTATTGAATTGAATTATTAACTAACTAATATCATTTATTATGAAAAAATTATTAGCAGAGTTCTTTGGAACATTTTGGCTTGTATTTGGAGGTTGTGGTAGTGCTGTTTTTGCTGCTGCTTTTCCTGAATTAGGAATTGGATTTGTTGGAGTTTCTCTAGCATTCGGTTTAACAGTATTAACTATGGCTTTTGCTGTAGGTCATATTTCTGGCGGACACTTTAATCCAGCAGTATCTCTAGGATTATGGGCAGCAGGAAAGTTTCCTGCAAAAGATTTAATTGGTTATATCATCGTACAAGTGGTTGGTGCTTGTGTAGCAGCTGGAGCATTGTATTTGATTTTAACTGGTAAATCTGGTTTTGTAGATATTGGAGGTTTTGCTTCTAATGGATATGGCGAATTATCTCCTGGAGGTTTTAGTATGACGTCTGTATTAATTGCAGAATTTTTATTAACAATGTTTTTCTTATTGATTATTTTAGGAAGTACTAATGTGAGAGCTCCAAAAGGATTTGCTCCAATAGCAATAGGTCTTGGTTTAACACTAATACATTTAATTAGTATTCCAATTTCTAATACATCTGTTAACCCTGCACGTTCTACTAGTCAAGCTCTTTTTGCTGGTGGAGATTTCACAATGCAATTATGGTTGTTTTGGTTAGCTCCAATTGCTGGTGCTATTGTTGCTGGACTTATTCATAAAGCATTTTTTGATAAAGAATAGGTTTAAAAAAAGTATATAAAAAAAAGCCACTTTTGATAATTTAAAAGTGGCTTTTTAATACTTGAGTTTTGCTATTAATTATTCTTAGTTTTCAATTCTATTTCAGCCACTGGTTCTTCATTAACATTTGTTTCGCTACCTTTATTAGATCCTATTCTAAGACTTAGGCCAAGGGCGTTTTCCATATAAGGTAGTGTTTGCATTTTTTTATCTGAAGGGTCTAATATACCTAGACTAACAAAATGATCTTCCATTTCTGCGTAAACTTCTACAAACTGGTCTTTCTCTAAATGTGGCAAAGACACAATATCAATCATTGAGGTTTTTTCAATTGCATTGATATATGCAACAGTCTTTAAATCTTTTGCACGAGCATTTCCTCTTAAAACATATTTTTCTGTTTCAGGATTGTTTAATTTCATAAACTGGCGCATCACGTCATCAAGCTTTTGATTGTTGATGTCAATATCACTTCTTAAGTCAAATATTTCATCTACAACAACTTGATTCTCTTTAAGTAAATCTTGGTTTTGCTCATACATCATAAAAGCGGCGCCAGCAAAAAGGAGCGCTACAATACTTGCAGCAATGCTATACCAAGGCGTTTTTCGATGTAAAGTCTCCATTTGAATTACAGGAGTTTCATCCTCCTTTACTTTATTTAGAATATTATCTAAAATAAATTTAGGAGCTTCTACAGCATCAGCTTTAGCTAATATTTGAAGATGATCTTGCAATCTCAAATACTCACTTTCTACTTCTGGGTAGGTGTCAATATAATGTTCTACTTTCAGACTTTCTGAAGCAGAGGTTTCATCTAGGATATACTTGTCAAGTAAACCAGATTGAAAAAATGTATGTAATTTTTTTTCCATTTTAATTTGTTTCTGGATCGTAAACCTTTTTAAGTTCTCGTAATCCAATTTTTAATCTAGACTTAATAGTACCTAGCGGAATGTTTAATTCATCGCTTGCTTCTTGTTGAGTCATACCTTCAAAAAACAGTGCCTTCAATACTATTTGATATTTGTCGTCTAGGCGCGCAACATGCTCTTTTAAATCGAGTACATCTTGATTTAAATTTGCAGTTGGTAAGATATATACGTTTGATTTATCGATTTGGACTTCTTTTTCAAATCTATTATTAAAACTTCTTAATTTATCTATGGCAGTATTTTTAGCAATTCGGTACAGCCAGGTAAATAATTTTGCTTTTTTTGAATCGTACTTTTTTGCATTTTTCCACACTTTGACAAATGTTTCTTGAAGTGCGTCTTGAGCTAATTCTTCATTTATTGTCACTTTTAAAATGACTCCATAGAGGCTGTCTGCATAATTTTCATAAAGAAGATTAAGTGCTTTTTCATCGCCATTTGCGAGTAATTCTACTATTTGTTGTTCTAAAGAAGTGCTCAAAAAATAAAAATTAAATTTTTTTAAATAAAAATGAATTTTGAAACGTCCAAAATTAAGTTACAATCGTATATAAATAATAAGACAGTAAAATTAGTGAAATAATACTAAAACGGAATTTAATCCATTTACATATAATTTCTGCGGCATAGAATTTTTTTCTTCCAAAAGGAAAATTGATTAATAGCATTTTCAAGACTATTCTGTAGTAAATATCAGCCTCATTAATTTGAGGCTTTTTTTATATAATATTAACTTCGGCTTCAATATGAATCCCAAAAATTCTTACTACTGTATCCTGAATTAGCTTAGAAAGATTTAAAATATCCTTTCCTTTTGCACCTCCATAATTGACAAGTACTAAAGCTTGCTTTTTATGAACGCCATAATTGCCAAAAGTCTTGCCTTTAAAACCAGCATGTTCTATAAGCCAACCAGCAGGAACTTTTATTTCGTTTTCTGAAACTATATAATGAGGAGCGTCAGGGAAATTGCCTTGTAATTTTAAAAAATCTTCTTTTGGGATTATAGGGTTTTTGAAAAAACTTCCAGAGTTTCCAATCTCCTTAGGGTCTGGTAGCTTACTTTGGCGAATAGCAATAACAGCCCTAGAAACATCTTGAATTGTAGGTTGCTCTATATTCATGTTTTCTAATTCTGAAATGATTGCTCCATAATTTGTATTTAAATTATGATGCCCTATGCTTAAATTAAAAACAACACTAATAATGATGTATCTATCTTTTGCGTGCTGTTTGAATATGGAATTTCGGTAATCAAATTCACATGCTTCTTTAGTGAAACTTTCTATCTCAAGAGTTTCTAAGTTTAAAGCGTCGCATGAATGGAAAACATCTTTTAACTCAATACCATAAGCGCCAATGTTTTGAATAGGACTTGTGCCAACATTACCAGGAATAAGCGATAGGTTTTCTAAGCCTCCAAAATCTTTTTCTAATGTCCATAACACAAATTCATGCCAATTTTCACCAGCTTCACATTTGACTAAGATTTCATTTTCGGTTTGTTCTAATACGGTTTTACCTTTTAGATTTAAGTGAATAACTAACGCATCTATATCTTTAGTGAGTAACATATTACTGCCACCTCCTAAAATGAATTTCTGCGGAAATTCTTCCGAAGAAAAAATCCTTTTTAAACCCTCAACCGATTTTACTGATATAAAGTGTTTTGCCTTTACATCAATACCAAAGGTGTTGAAGGGTTTTAAAGATATGTCGTTTTGTATGTGCACTACTCTTTATATACTTTTAAGGCTTCTTTTATAATATTTACTGCTTTTTTTAAGCTTTCTGTGTTTAAAACATAAGCAATTCTAATTTGGTTTAGTCCAACACCTGGAGTACTATAGAAACCTCCAGCTGGAGCAACCATTACAGTTTCTCCATCGACATCAAATGATTCTAACAACCATTGTGCAAAGGCATCACTATTTTTAATAGGTAATTGTGCTATACAATAAAAAGCACCTTTAGGGTTGGCTACTTGTACGCCTTCAATTTTATTTAATTCTTCAATTAAAACGTTACGTCGTTCAACATATTCTTCAATAACGTCATCAAAATAACTTTGTGGTGTTTGTAAAGCAGCTTCACTAGCTATTTGTGCTAGTGTTGGCGGACTTAAGCGTGCTTGTGCGAATTTTAAAGCAGTTTTAATAACGTCTTTGTTTTTTGATACTAAACATCCAATACGTGCGCCACACATACTATAACGCTTTGAAACAGAATCAATAACAATGGCATAATCATCCAAACCTTCTTCTTGAAGAATAGAATAGTGGGTTGCGCCATCATAAGCAAACTCTCTATATACTTCATCAGCAATTAAAAACAAATCATGTTTTTTAGCAATGTTTGCTAATTTCTTTATTTCATCTTTGGAATAAAGGTAACCTGTTGGGTTTCCTGGATTACAAATAAGAATGGCTTTAGTCTTTGGGGTTATTAATTTTTCAAACTCCTCAATTGGAGGTAAGGCGAAATTATCTTCAATTTTAGAAATCACCGGAACAACTTTAACACCCGAAGCAGTTGAAAAACCATTATAGTTTGCATAGAAAGGTTCAGGTATTATAACTTCATCACCAGTATCCATAACACTACCAAAAGCAAATAAAAGTGCTTCACTACCTCCAGTAGTTACAATAATGTCGTCATGTTTAACATGTATGTCGTTTTTTGCATAGTAGTCTGCTATTTTGATACGATAACCTTCAGATCCTTCAGATCTAGTGTAAGCCAAAATATCTAAGGAGTGGACTCTAACAGCGTCCATTGCTACTTGAGGCGTTTTAATATCTGGTTGACCTATATTTAAATGATAAACCGTTTTTCCTTGTTTGTAGGCATTCTCAGCATAGGGAACTAGTTTACGTATAGGAGATTCTGGCATTGATACTCCCTTCTTAGAAATTTTTGGCATGATTGTAAGTTTATTTGGTAAAGTTCTGAAAAATAATCTTAAATTTTATTTAAAACTATGGTAAAAAACAAACTATGAAATAAAGATTTGTAACTTGGTATTTATACTTATGGTTTTTAATAATAAAATAGGCGCTTTCACTTTACTTTTGCTATTGAGTATAATGTACTCTTTTGGGCAAGGTAAATTTGAATTACCAGGTAAGCAACAAGATAAAGTTAGATTTGAACTCATTAATAATCTTATTGTTATACCTGTAGAAATTAATGGTGTTAAGCTTTCTTTTTTATTAGATACAGGTGTTAGCAAACCTATCTTGTTCAATATCACCAATACAGATTCTTTACAAATGAATAATGTAGAGACTATATTCTTACGTGGTCTAGGAGGAGGAGAAACAGTTAGGGCACTTCGATCAAAAAACAATTTTTTAAAAATTGGTAATGCAGTTAATGTTAATCAAGAACTTTATGTTGTGTTTGATCAAGAAATTAATTTTACTCCCAAATTAGGCGTTCCTATTCATGGTATTATAGGTTATAGTTTATTTAAAGACTTTATAGTAGAAATTAATTATAGAACGAAGCTTATTAAGTTAAATAAGAGAGAAGGATATACTTACAAATCCTGTAAAAAATGTGAAACATTTAATCTCTCTTTCCACAACAATAAACCTTACATAAAGGGAGAAGTTACTTTGGGAGAAGAGACGTTGCCAGTTAAATTATTAATAGATACAGGAAGTAGTGATGCCCTTTGGCTGTTTGAAGATGAAAGTCATGGTATTACAGCTGAGAATAATAACTATTTTCATGATTTTTTGGGAAGAGGATTAAGTGGTAATGTTCATGGTAAACGCTCTAAAATTGACGCTTTTAGGCTTAAAAATTTCACCTTAAATAATGTGAATGCTGCCTTCCCAGATTCTTCAGCAATACATCATGCAAAACAAATAGAAAATAGAAACGGAAGCTTGTCTGCCGAAATTTTAAGACGTTTCAATGTTATATTTGATTATGAAAGTGCAAAAATCACTCTAAAAAAGAATGGCTATTTTAAAGATGCATTTCGTTATAATAGAAGTGGTATTGTTTTAGAACAACACGGTTTTCGACTAGTAACAGAGTCTGTGAAAAAGAAGAGTCTAGATAATTATGGAAGATCAAATGATGATAACATCACAATTTCTACAGTTCAATCTTACCGAGTGGGTTTAAAACCTGCGTATACTATTATTGAAATTAGAAAAAATTCTCCAGCTGAAAAGGCAGGTTTACTGCAAAATGATGTGGTTATTTCTATAAATGGTAAACAGTCCCATGAGTTGAAATTACAAGAGGTGATTCACTATTTTAGAGGTAAAGTAGGTAAAACGATTAGACTTAAAGTAGAACGAGGAAATAAAACTCTAAATGTAGAATTTAGATTAGAAGATGTATTCAAAAAAAAAGAACTCCCTAATTAGAGAGTTCTTTTGTATTATATTTTGGATAAGAATTTTATTGCTCCATTACACTTTTTTTCGTTTTATCTAAAACGTTAGTCTTACTAGGATCTACAACTAAACCTTTAATTTTTAAAGCTACAGTTGGAGTGTCAGCATTAGAAGTAACTGTAATTGTTTTTCTAATAGGATTTACTCTATTAGTGTCATACTTAACTTCAATCTTTCCTGTTTCTCCAGGTAAAATAGGGCCATCTGGTTTTTTAGGCACAGTACAACCACAAGTTGACTTTACATTAGAGATAATTAAAGGAGCATTTCCTGTGTTGGTGAATTCAAATATTCTTACACCATCTGAACCTTTCTCTATTGTTCCGTAATCTATTACATCTGTTTTGAATTCTATTTTTGCGACCTTCTTTTGAGCCATTGCTCCAAAGCTTATAAAAGCTACACATAAAATTGCTACTAATTTTTTCATCATTTAAATTTTTAAATTGATACTATCAAAGCTACTTACTTTTTGTCATACTTCAAAATAAATTAGATGTATGACCTTTTAATTAACATTAATTACGATTTAAGTGCTCATTATTTCCTGTATTCATTTCGCTTAAAAGGAAATATAAGTACTTTTGTAAGTTATAAAGCAAAAACAATACCAAAGCATGGAAATTCCATCAAAATATTCAGCACAAGCAGTAGAAAACAAATGGTACGACTACTGGATGTTACACAACTACTTTCATTCTACTCCAGATGAGAGAGAACCATATACAATTGTAATTCCGCCACCAAACGTGACAGGTATCTTACACATGGGACATATGTTGAATAATACTATTCAAGATGTTCTCATACGCCGTGCACGTTTACAAGGGAAAAATGCGTGTTGGGTGCCAGGAACAGATCATGCATCTATTGCTACAGAAGCTAAGGTGGTTGCAAAATTAAAAGCTCAAGGGATTGATAAAAATGATTTATCTCGTGAAGAGTTTTTAGAGCATGCTTGGGAATGGACAGAAGAATATGGAGGTGTCATTCTAGAACAATTGAAAAAGCTTGGTTGCTCATGTGATTGGGATCGTACTAAGTTTACGATGGATGATGATATGAGTGAAGCTGTAATTAAAGTATTTGTTGATTTACATAATAAAGGTTTGATTTATAGAGGTTATCGCATGGTTAATTGGGATCCAGAAGCTAAAACAACCTTATCTGATGAAGAAGTTATCCATGTAGAAAAGCAAGGTCTACTTTATTATTTAGAATATAAAATAGAAGGAAGTGATGAGAAATTAACCATTGCTACAACACGTCCAGAAACCATTTTTGGAGATACAGCAATATGTATCAATCCAACAGATGAGCGTTTTACTCATCTAAAAGGGAAGAAAGCTATTGTTCCTATCTGCGGAAGGGTTATTCCTATTATTGAAGATGAATATGTTGATATTGAGTTTGGTACAGGTTGCCTAAAAGTGACACCTGCTCACGATGAAAATGATAAAGCTTTAGGAGATAAGCACAATCTTGAAGTTATTGATATTTTTAATGATGATGCATCTTTGAATAGCTTCGGAATGCATTTTCAAGGACAAGATCGCTTTGTCGCAAGAAAAGCAGTAACGAAAGAACTGGAAGCTTCAGGAGTTATAATAAAAACAGAAAACCATATCAATAAAGTAGGCACATCAGAACGTACGAAAGCCGTTATAGAACCTCGCTTAAGTGATCAATGGTTTCTTAAAATGGAAGATCTAGCAAAGCCTGCTATTGATGCCGTTTTAAAAACTGGTGAAGTGAAGCTGTTTCCGAAGAAATTTGAAAACACCTATAGACACTGGATGGAGAATATTCGCGATTGGAATATTTCTAGACAATTACTTTGGGGACAACAAATTCCTGCTTATTTCTATGGAGATGGTAAGGAAGATTATGTCGTTGCAGAAACTATTGAGGAGGCCGTTAAACTCGCTAGAGTTGCTGCTAATAATCAAGAGTTAACTGCAGACAATTTGCGTCAAGATACAGATGCACTAGATACATGGTTTAGTTCATGGTTATGGCCAATGAGTGTTTTTGATGGTATTAGAAATCCAGAAAATGAAGAGATTAAATACTATTATCCTACGAATGATTTAGTTACAGGTCCAGATATTTTGTTTTTCTGGGTAGCGAGAATGATTGTTGCAGGTTATGAATATAAAGATCAAAGACCTTTTGAAAATGTATACCTAACAGGATTAGTTAGAGATAAGCAAAGACGTAAAATGTCTAAATCTTTAGGGAACTCGCCTGATGCTTTAAAATTGATTGAAGAATATGGAGCAGATGGTGTTAGAGTAGGTCTGTTATTGAGTTCTGCAGCTGGGAATGACTTAATGTTTGATGAAGACTTATGTCAGCAAGGAAAACAGTTTGCTAATAAAATATGGAATGCTTTTAGATTAGTTCAAGGTTGGGAAGTAGATAGTTCTATAAGTCAACCCAACTCAAGCAAAATTGCTTTAGAGTGGTTTGAATCTAAATTTCAACAAACGATTGCTGAGATTGAAGATCACTTCAGTAAATACAGGTTAAGTGATGCTTTAATGGCAACATATAAATTGATTTGGGATGATTTTGCATCATGGTTATTAGAAATTATCAAGCCAGCTTATCAGCAACCTATTGATGCAAAAACTCTAGAAAGTGTAAATACAATTTTTGAAGATATACTTAAAATATTGCATCCATTTATGCCTTTCTTGACAGAAGAAATATGGCATTATATTAAAGAACGTTCTCCAGAAGAGGCTTTGATTATTGCAGAATGGCCAAAAGCAAAGCCAATAAATGAGACATTGATTTCAGAGTTTGATTTTGCTTCGGAAGTTATCACAGGAATTAGAAATATTAGAACTCAGAAGAATATTGCGTTTAAAGATGCTATAGGTTTTTCTATAGTCAATAATGAAAATGCTGCTTCAACGTTTGATGAGGTGATTTCTAAGCTTGGTAATCTAGATAGTTTTGAATACGTTACAGAAGCTGTAGAAGGCGCTTTGACGTATCGTGTAAAATCTAACGAATACTTTATTCCAATGGAAGGAAGTATTGATGTAGAGGCTGAGATTTCAAAGTTAACCGAAGAGTTAAACTATACTGAAGGCTTTTTGAAATCAGTTCAAAAGAAACTCTCAAATGAGCGTTTTGTTGCTGGAGCTCCTGAGCAAGTTGTTGCTTCAGAAAAGAAAAAGGAAGCAGATGCTTTAGCTAAAATTGAGACTATTAAAAATAGTTTAGCGAGTTTGAAATAAGCTTTAGATACTATTATTTGAATAAAGAAGCTGTCTGTAATGGGCAGCTTTTTCTTTTACCATTCATTGATTTTATTACTATCTAATTTCACGAAAATAAATAGTAAAATAGTGAAGCCCCAAAGTCCGGATCCTCCATAACTAAAGAAGGGGAGAGGGATTCCAACGGTTGGGATTAATCCCATAACCATACCTATATTAATTGTGAAATGGGTAAATAATATAGCTGCTACACCATAGCCGTAAACACGACTAAATTGTGATTTCTGAGATTCAGCAAGAAAGAGCACTCGTATTATTAAAGCCATAAATAGAATAACGACTATGCTACTTCCTAAAAAGCCCCATTCTTCTCCAACTGTACTAAAGATGTAATCTGTTTCTTGTTCTGGTACAAATTTACCGGTAGTTCTTGTGCCTTGCATGAAGCCTTTTCCTGTCAATCCACCAGAACTAATGGCTTGCTCAGATTGTATGAGGTTGTAAGCCTCCTCTTTTTTCATTCTCTCTAGTTTTGCAGGGTCTTTCTCCAATCGCAACCATAGACTTATTCTATTTTGTTGATGCGGTTTTAAAACGTGATCGTAAAACATGCGCACACCTGCAGAAAAAGACACACAAACCAATAAGATAACAACAGACTGTAGAATTGATGCCCGTTTTTTTCTTCGAAAAAAATAAAGACTACAAATGACAATAGCAGCAATTACAGCTGTAATTAATATTCCAAATTTTAGCGCCAAAACCGCTAAAACAATGGCAGAGATCGCAATTGCTAAATATACTTGTTGAAGCCCTTCACGATAAAACACAAAGAAGAATGAGGCGTATACAATAGTACTTCCAGCATCATTTTGTAGTAAGATTAATAGGGCTGGCAGTATGATAATTCCAACTGCTCTTAATTGGTCTTTTATGGTGTTCATATCTGTTTGCAAATCACTCATGTATTTAGCAAGAGCGAGAGCTGTAGCAAATTTTGCAAATTCACTAGGTTGGATAGTCATACTTCCAATTCCGTACCAAGAACGAGCGCCATTGACATCTTTTCCAAAGATAAATAAGCCAACAAGAGCCAGCATGGCGACGATATAAATCACACTGGAAAACCGTTCATAGAACTTGGCTTCAACAGATAGAATTAAAGTAATAAGAACAAAAGTTAATCCAATAAAAACAGCATGTTTGCCATATAATTGACTCATGTCAAAGTAGCTAACGATATCGCCTTCATGAGAAGCAGACATTATGTTAAGCCACCCAAAGCCAACAAGTAATAAGAATAATACAATGGTAATCCAGTCAAACCTAAAACCTCTATGCTGTTCTCTACTGTGCATACTTATAATTTAGGTTTGTTTGGGTTGGTCTGTATAGAATAATCAAAATCATCATTTTTTGGTGCTAGTACTTTGTCAATGACTTGGAGTGTGGTTTCTCCATTAATTTTAAAAGGCTCACCAGAATACGGTTTTGCATATTCATTTTCTAAACTGTGGGTTAGAATCCAATGTTCCATATCTGTTCTAGTAATCTCACCATTGATATATTTTTCAATCATTAAACTGGCCATTCGTCCAGCAAATCGACTTCCCCAATATCCGTTTTCTACAAAAACTGCAATGGCTATTTTGGGATTGTCTTTTGGAGCAAAAGCGACAAAAATGGAATGATCTGTCAATTGGGTTTTTACACTATCAATCTTAATAAAATTTTCAGCAGTTCCTGTTTTTCCGCAGATGTCAATTCCTGGAATACGAAGGCTGGCAGCAGTTCCTTTATTATAAACATCAAACATACCTTGAACTACGGGTTCAAAATGGCGCTTATCAATGGTTGTTTGTCTTTTGGTTGTGAATTTACTTGGGATGGTATCTCCTTCAATTTCTTTTATAATATGAGGTGTATAGTAATAACCGCGATTTCCAATGGCAGCAACCATATTGGCAAGCTGTATTGGCGTTGCTTCAACCTCTCCTTGGCCAATGGCATTAGAAACAATATATGTAGAACCCCAACGATTATCTCCATAGGCTTTGTCGTAATAACTTCCATTTGGTATTCTGCCTTTTTGCCCAACTGGTAAGTCGTAACCTAAATAATCTCCTAGTCCGAAACTCTTAGCATGGTCAGCCCAAATATTCATGCCTTCTCCTGCATCTTTGTATTTGTCAACTATTTTCCGATAGGTTGTAACGAAGTAGGCGTTACAAGATTGAGCAATTCCTGCGTTCATATCTACAGGACTTTTGTGATGGTGACAACCTGTTAATTTTCTGCTTCCGTAGTAATAACCCATTCTACAGGTTACTTTGTCTTCAGGAGTTATTACATTTTCTTGGAGCCCAATAAGTGCGTTAATTACTTTAAAAGGTGAACCTGGTGGATATTGTGCTTGTAAACCTCGATCCCATGTTGGTCTTGAAATAGTATCTAAATATAATCTCGAAAAATTTTTATTACGTTCTCTGCCTACTAATAAGTTTGGATTGTAACTTGGTCCAGTTACTAATGCTAAAATTTCTCCATTTGATGGGTCAATTGCAACGATGCCACCACGTTTATTTGTCATTAAAAGCTCTCCGTACTTTTGAAGTTCTGCATCTATGGTAATCTTAATATCCTTTCCTGGTTGCGGTAATGTATCAAATTGGCCTTCTTTATATGGTCCAATGTTTTTATTAAATCTATCTTTTTGAATAAATTTAATACCCTTTTTTCCTCTAAGTACATCTTCATACGATAGCTCAATCCCTTGTTTACCAATGAGATCACCTAATCCATAATAGGGCTGTTTTTTTATAGTGCGTTGGTTCACTTCGCCTAAATCACCTAAAACATTAGCTCCAATGGAGGTTTGGTAATCACGTAATGATCTTTTTTGAATATAAAAGCCATCAAATTTTCGCATTTTTTCTTGAAGTACAGCATAATCTTTTTTTGATAGTTGAGGTACAAAAGGTGATGGTAATCGTGGCGAGTAGTTTTTAGCTCTCCTATATTTTTTTATAAAATCTTCTTTGGTGATTTTTAATAGTTTACAAAATTCTAAAGTGTCTAATGACTCAACTTCTCTAGGGATAATCATCACATCATAAGAGGGTTGATTGGCAACGAGTAGTTTTCCGTTTCTATCATATACATAGCCACGTTTTGGATAGTCAAATTCTTTTCTAATTGCAGTATCTTCATACAAACTATAAGCTTCTTTTTTATAGACTTGTAAATAAAATAAGCGTGAAATGAATAAGAGTCCTACGATAATAACGGTTAATAAAAGTAGAATTTTTCTCATCGCTGTTTGTTACTGAAAAGTATAGAAATTACTGCACATAGTATTACAGTAAAAATACTAGAAAATAACGTCTTTTGTAATACTAAAAGTATGTTTGAAATGTTAAAAATTTCTAGCAAAAACATAATAAAATGATGAATGAATATTAGGATAGAAAAATAGATGATTCTATTGCCAAATTCGGTGTTGTTGAATTTAATTGTTTGATGCTCGTAAACCATCCCAAAAGCAAATTTTAAAACAGGAGGTCTTATAAATGCTACAGTAACACAAGCTGCAGCGTGAACACCTCCAGAATTAGAAAAGATATCTACAAACAATCCTAACATAAAACTTAAAAATATAAATAGCGTGCGGTTATTGTTAATTGGAAATAATAGAATGAATAAAATATATGGATACGGGTTTATTGAACCTATGAAGTTAATGTTACTAAATACGAGAACTTGAGCCAGTATCAGTACTAAAAACCTAACGATGCTATTTATATTAAGACTATTCATCAATTGGGTTTTCTAAAAGCTTAATTTCTTCGGAATCTAAATTTTCAATAATATAGACATGTGAAAGGTTCGTCATATCATTAAATAACGTGACTTGAATTGTATATGTATCTCCACTAATATCTAAAACAAAGGATTCAATAATCCCAATTGGTATGCCTTTAGGAAATATTGTTGATTCACCACCAGTAATAATGGTGTCTCCTATTTTAACAGGAGCAAATTTAGAAACATCTGTTAATTGAACAGTGTTGACATGTGATTTGCCATCCCATTCTAAAGAACCAATATGATTAGACGCTTTTAATTGGGCATTAATTCTACTTTTAGTGTTTAAAATAGATAGCACTCTTGCATAACCATTTGATGTATTGTCAATAATACCAACAATACCTTTTGAAGTAATCACACCTAAATCTTCTTTGATAGCATCTTTTTCGCCCTTATTGAGGGTCAAATAATTTTTAGATGACGAATAATTATTATTGATGATTTTTGCAGATTGAATGGTGTATCGACCATTATAAGAAACACTGTCTATTGATGAACGTCCTACAACAGTAGAATCACCTGAATTGAAAACTTGAGAACGTAATCGGTTGTTTTCTTCGACTAGAATTTTATTTTGGTCATCTAAATCAAAATAATCTGAAATACCACTTGCACCTTCATAAATTCCTCCAGTCAAAAAATTGGCAGAGTTTATAAACTTACTTTTATGATAAGAATGTGATTGTATTGTTAATCCTAAAGAAATGACAAACAGCAACAGAAACAAAAGGAACGTTTTGTTTCTTATGACAAAGTTTATAATTTGTTGCATGCTATGTTGTTAATCTGGGTTATTTAATCAATACACTTTTGAATTTGGCTAGATTTTTTAGTGCGATTCCTGTACCACGAACAACTGCTCTTAATGGATCTTCTGCGATATAAACTGGTAAGTCTGTTTTTTGAGATAAACGTTTATCTAAACCTCTTAGCATAGAACCACCACCTGCTAAATAGATACCAGTATTGTAGATGTCAGCAGCTAATTCTGGAGGTGTTTGTGATAAGGTTTCCATTACAGAATCCTCAATTCTCAAAATAGATTTATCCAATGCTTTTGCAATTTCACGATATGAGATTTGAACCTGCTTTGGTTTTCCAGTCAATAAATCACGACCTTGAACACTCATTTCTTCTGGTGGCATATCTAAATCTTCAGTAGCAGCACCAATTTGAATTTTTATCTTTTCCGCAGTACGATCACCAACATATAAGTTATGTTGTGTACGCATGTAATATATAATGTCATTTGTAAATACGTCACCTGCAACTTTAACAGATTTATCACATACGATTCCACCAAGTGCAATCACGGCGATTTCTGTTGTACCACCACCAATATCAACAATCATGTTTCCTTTTGGTTGCATGATGTCAATACCAATACCAATAGCCGCTGCCATTGGTTCATGTATTAGATAAACTTCTTTACCGTTAACACGCTCACAAGATTCTTTTACAGCTCGCATTTCAACCTCTGTAATTCCAGAAGGAATACAAACCACCATTCGTAATGCTGGAGTGAATAATTTCTTTTTTAATGCAGGTATGTTCTTAATAAACATACTTATCATTTGCTCAGAGGCATCAAAATCTGCAATTACACCATCTTTCAAAGGTCTAATTGTTTTGATGTTTTCGTGAGTTTTACCTTGCATCATGTTGGCTTCTTTTCCAACTGCAATTATTTTTCCAGAAATTCTATCTCGAGCAACTATTGACGGGCTATCAACAACAACCTTATCGTTGTGGATGATTAGCGTGTTTGCAGTTCCTAAATCTATGGCTATTTCTTCGGTTAAGAAATCAAAAAATCCCATGTGTTATTCTAATGTTATGAGGGTGTTATTGTATTCAGTTTTTGACGTGTTGTAAAAATAGTAAAACTTACTAGATATTTACGGTTTATTTCTATTTCAATTTATATGAAAGTTAAGTGGTTAACTTTAAATGGTTAAACGTTTACTTTTTGATTTTGGATGTTTCTGATAGATTAAAAGATTTTAATTTAAGAGATCTCTTTTTTTCTTCGGAAACTTTAATAATCACAAGTCACTTTCTAATGCTTAAAATGACGTGTTCCTGTCATCACCATAGCTACATCATTTGCGTTACAATAGTCAACCGTTAATTGATCTTTAATTGATCCACCTGGTTGAATTTCAGCAGTGATTCCTACATTATCTGCTATCTCTACACAATCTGGAAACGGAAAAAATGCATCACTTGCCATTACAGAACCTTTTAAATCAAAATTAAAAGACTGTGCTTTATGGATGGCTTGGTTAAGGGCGTCAACACGACTTGTTTGTCCTGTTCCACTAGCGCACAATTGTTTGTTTTTAACTAAAACAATTGTGTTAGACTTTGTATGCTTACAAATTTTTGAAGCAAATATTAAATCGTCTAACTCGTTTTGAGTTGGTTTTTTGATGGTAGCATTCGTTAAGTCTGCAATGCTATCGGTTTTGTTGTTTTTATCTTGAACTAGAATTCCGTTAAGACATGTTCTTACAGTTGTTTCTGCAAACTCTGTGTCTTTTAAGATTAATAAAATACGATTCTTTTTGCCTTTTAAAATGGCTAAGGCGTCTTCAGAAAAAGAAGGTGCTATGACTACTTCACAAAATAAGGTGTGGATTTTTTCTGCTGTAGCTTTATCAATTTCAGTGTTAGCAATTAAAACACCTCCAAAAGCAGACACTGGATCACCAGCTAATGCATCTACATAAGCCTGATGTATATTATCACGTTGTGCAAAACCACAAGCGTTGTTATGTTTTAATATGGCGAAAGCAGGTGCTTCTCCTTTAAATTCATTCATTAAGTTTACAGCTGCATCAACATCAAGAAGGTTGTTGTAACTAAGTTCTTTTCCGTGGAGTTTTGTGAATAACTCATCAAAATTTCCGAAGAAAAAACCACGTTGGTGAGGATTCTCTCCATAACGCAATACTTGACCTTTAGTCTCGCTAATTTTTAGAGACGCAATACTATGGTCTGCATTGAAATAGTTGAAAATTGCTGAATCATAATGCGATGATACATTAAATGCTTTTGCAGCAAATTGTTTTCTATCATCTTCAGAAGTCTCAGCGTTTTTTGATTTCAGAAGTTCTAAAAACTCTGAATAGTCATCAACAGACGATACACAAATGACATCTGCATAATTTTTTGCAGCTGCACGAATTAGAGAAATACCTCCAATGTCAATTTTTTCTATAATATCTTGATTAGGCGCTCCTGAAGCTACCGTTTTTTCAAAAGGATATAAATCTACAATGACTACATCTATTTGCGGGATATCAAAATCTACCATTTCAGCAACATCGCCTTCATGATTTTGGCGATTTAAAATGCCACCAAATACTTTTGGATGTAGTGTTTTTACGCGTCCACCAAGAATTGAAGGGTAAGATGTCACGTCTTCAACAGGAACGACATTAATACCTAAGTCTTTGATGAATTTTTCTGTACCTCCTGTAGAGTAAATAGTGACGTTTTGTTCGTCAAGTTGTTTAACGATTGGTGCTAATCCATCTTTACTAAAAACCGAAATTAAGGCAGATTTGATTGTTTTGTTGTTGCTCATTTTGAAATTGTTGTCGTTGTGTTGTGAATTTTTGTTGTTGTTGTAAAAATTAAAGCCCAAAAATACATAATATCAAACCCTTAATTGGTTCCAAAATGCAGTTTGTTTAAGTTTTTTGTAACAATAAATTGTTGAAAACGTCCTATCTTTATATTTCCAGAATCAAACTGGTAAAACAAACCAATTATATGCTTGTTTATCTAAGGTTATTTACAGAGAGTTTTTCGTTTGCTATTAATGCGTTACGTAACAATAAATTGCGAACATTTTTATCGCTTTTAGGAATTACTATTGGTATTTTTTCGATCATAGCTGTTTTGGCTGCTGTTGATTCATTAGATAAAAGTATCAAAGACCAATTGAGTGGTCTAGATAAAAACACAATGTATTTAACTAAGTATTCTTTTGGTCCCACAGAAGTGCCTAGATGGCAACGTGAAAATTTCCCTCAGACAGAGCATGATGATTATGAGTTTATTGAGCGAAATGTGCCAGATATTAGCGCCATTGCTTATGTGATTTTTGGAGGTAATGAAAATATTAAATACGAAGGAAATACTGTTTCGGGTGTGAATATAACACCTGTATCTGAAGGGATTTATGATATTGAAAACATGAAAATTGAAGAGGGTAGGTTTTATACCGAATCTGAATCTAATTCGGGTTCAAATGTTATGGTGCTAGGATTTTCTACGGCAGAAAATATTTTTGGAACTATAAACCCAATTGGTAAAACAGTACGTGCTTATGGACGAAAATTAACGGTTATAGGTGTGTTGAAAAAAGTAGGAGCAGGTTTAGGTGATTCTCCAGATGAGAATGCTTATGTGCCAGCCAATTTTGTACGTCGTTTTCAAAATGGAGGTGCAAATGGAATTCCTGGAGCCATTATTATAAAGCCAGTTAAAAATGTAGATATAGGCGCTTTTGAAGCTGTTTTAAAACAGAAGTATCGAGCTTATAGAGGTTTGAAAGCAGATGAGCCAGATAACTTTTTTGTCAACAAAATTTCAGGATTTACGCAGTTTATTGATGGAATTATTTCGACTTTAAATGGTGCAGGTTGGTTAATAAGTGGTTTTTCTCTCTTAGTTGGAGGATTTGGGATCGCTAACATCATGTTTGTAAGTGTACGAGAACGTACAAACCTTATTGGGATTCAAAAATCATTAGGAGCTAAGAATAGATTTATCTTATTTCAATTTTTGTTTGAGGCAGTAATACTATCTGTTCTTGGAGGGATAATTGGTATTTTTCTTGTTTGGTTGGTATCATTAGTTGCAAATGCGGCATTAGAATTTGAGTTTGTACTGTCTTTATTTAATATTTTTCTTGGCTTTGGATTGTCTACATTCATTGGTTTAATTTCTGGGATTATACCAGCAATTTCGGCATCTAAATTAGATCCAGTTGAAGCAATTAGAACAGGGATGTAATTTTATTATGAATGTAAAGCCTAATAGAACGTTTAGTTGGTATCTAGAGAATAGACTACTGTATTTATACTCATTACTCTTAATTCTTTATTTAATAGTTAATATAGTTATTCCTTTTTTTATTTATGGAGGGTTTAATATGACAATAAGCTGGCGATGGATTATAACATCCATAGACTTCATAATTACTTTTTACACTTTAGCAATTTATCTTATCGGACTTATAATTTTATTGATTTTAAAAAGAAAGACTAATAATGTTTTTTCAAAGCTATTTTTATTAGGATTGTTTTTGATTTTTATTTGGGATACTTTATTTGGCATGAATTATATGGTAGTAGGATATTTTAAAGTTTTTGTATTTATACTTTTTCTTGTTATTGTAGTAACTAGCAAATCTACTAAACAAGTTAAGCTATAAAAGTAATTACAATAAATTAGCCACCTGTTCACAAACAAACTCCAAAAAGCGCTCATCGTCTTTAGTAAAAGGATCTGGCGTGTTTGAGTCAATATCTATTTGTCCCATGTTTTCTCCATTTACAAATATTGGAATTACAATTTCTGCTTTTACAGTAATACTACAAGCGATGTAATTATTTTGTGCTGCAACGTCTGGTACGACGAAATTTTCATTAGAAACAGCTACTTGTCCGCAAATCCCTTTTCCGAAGGGAATAATTGTATGATCTGTAGGTTCTCCAACATATGGTCCTAGCTTCAATTCGTTTTTATCTCCATTTTTGAAATAGAAACCTACCCAGTTATAGTAATCTATATGGTTTTCAAGAAGTTCGCATATAGATAATAAACGTTCATCAATCTTTTTTTTGGTGTCAGTTATTATAGTTTTAACTTGAGGTTTTAGGCTTTCAAAAATCATAGAGACAATATATTTTGGTAAAAGTATTTAAAAAGTGCAATTTCTATATTCATTTTGTATAATTTTAACTGAAAGTAATCTATAATTTTTTTGAAAGCACTTCTTCTTAAATATAAATCTGTTGTAAAATTCATATTGACATTTCTTACAGTTTATGTGGTTTTGACAATAGGATATAAAGTGTATCTTGATTTTTTTGATGGTTCAAAATATTATCCAGACTATTTAACTAATCTTGTTGCAAAACAGAGCGAATCTCTCATAAATACGCTTGGTTATGATGCTAAGATCGTTCCGCATCCAGATGAACCTTCTATGAAATTATTGGTGAATTCAAAATTTGTAGCTAGAGTAGTAGAGGGTTGCAATTCTATAAGCGTTATCATTTTATTTATATCATTTATAATAGCATTTGCAGGAAAATTTAAAGCAACTTTTATTTATATATTATCTGGAAGTGTGCTTATTTATGTTGTGAACCTCATACGAATTGCCATATTATCTATTGGTTTATATAATTACCCTTGGCGAGAAGATATCTTGCATACCGTTATATTTCCTATGATTATTTACGGAATGGTTTTTTTGCTTTGGATGTTTTGGGTGAATCGGTTTTCAAAAAAGAAACAACAGCATGCGTAATCCAATAACGTACATACTGCTTTTAATCCTTTTTGGATTTCTCGTTTTGATTCGTGTTTTTGAAAACGAATTATTTTACGATCCCTACCTCATGTTTTTTAAGAGCGATTATCTGCATATGGATTTTCCTCGTCGCGAAATTTTAAAATTATCACTTTTTACGACACTGCGATTTGTCTTAAATACAGCTATTTCTTTAGGTATTATTTATATACTCTTTAGAGATAAATCAATTGTAAAATTTTCATCTATAGTGTATGGCGTTGCTTATATTATCTTGATGTTATTCTTTCTATATTTCGTAATCAATCCAAGACAGGAAGACTATTATTTGTTTTTCAATTTTAGACGATTCTTGATTCAGCCCTTATTACTATTATTACTTGTTCCTGCATTTTATTACTACAAGCTTAAAAATTAAACTGTTAATCAAACGGTAATTATTGAGCCACTAATTTCTTTTTTTTAACTTTGTAGCGTGTTAAAACAAATTTTACATAAAATGTTTTCTATCTCAATGGCATTTTTGCTATTGCTATCAACAGTGTCTTTTACTGTTGAGAAACATTTTTGTGGTGATGTTTTAATTGATGTTGCAGTGTTTAGTGACGTTGAAAAATGTACTATGGAAGCATTTGAGATCGAGCAAGAACAAGTGACTAAAGTACCATGTTGTAAGGATACTTTAGATGTGATTGAAGGTCAAAATCAATTAACAGTAAAGACTTTTGATGATTTAGAGTTAGATCAACAAATAGTTTTAGCGGCTTATTTATATACATTTAATAATCTGTTTGAAGTTCTTCAAAAGCAAATTATTCCTCACCAACATTATAATCCACCAAATTTGGTTGCAGACATACAAGTGCTCGACCAAGTATTCACAATTTGATAGTATTTATGTTCTAAGATTTATTAAGGCCATTTATTGGTCTAATCATTGATTTCACATAAATAAATATAAATGACACACACATACATAGTTACTGGGATGACCTGTAATGGCTGTAAAGCTTCGGTTGAAAAAGCCCTGAGTTCTATAGATCATGTAGAGAATGTATCTATAAACTTAGATGCTTCAGAAGTTAAGATAACCATGGAAAGTCATATTTCTACGGAGATTTTAAAACAAGCTTTACCATCTAAATACACCCTTTCAGAAAAAGAAAACAAGACTATTTTTACTTCAGTTTCCGAAGAAAAAGAAGAGAAAAAGAGTGAGCTTAAACAGTTGTTTCCTCTCTTTCTCATTTTTGGATATATCTTAGGAGGTTCACTTTTGATGAATTATAATCCGTTTTATCTTGATGCATTTATGCTCGATTTTATGGGGTTATTCTATATCGTGTTTAGTTTCTTTAAATTATTAGATTTAAAAGGATTTCCAGAAAGTTTTAAAATGTACGACCCTTTAGCAAAAGTATTGCCTGCTTACGGTTGGGTTTATCCATTTATAGAGTTGTCATTAGGTATTATGTTTTTGATGCGTATTCAAATACCGTTAGCATTGATAATCACTTTAATTATTCTTGGAGTTACAACTATTGGCGTTACCAAAACATTATTAAGTAAAAAATCAATTCAATGCGCTTGTTTAGGAACCGCTTTAAAGCTTCCAATGACAAAAGCCACTTTTATTGAAAATTCGATCATGATTATCATGGCAATCATCATGCTAATTAAAACCTACAATTAAAATGAAATATGTATTGTATATACTCTTAATGTTGCCTTTATTTGCGTTTTCACAAGAAACTTTAGAAGGCATTATCACAGAGAAAACTGATGGGAATAAATTGTTCCCATTAGCAGGAGCTAATGTCTTTTGGCTCGACACGTCGGTTGGAGCAGTTACAGATATTGATGGGAAATTTAGTATCGCATACCAACCAAGTTATACAAAACTAGTGATTAGTTTTGTTGGTTTTAAAACCGACACACTAACTATTACTAAGCCGAAATTTATAAAGCATCTATTAGAAGCGACTAGTGAGTTAGATGTCATTACATTAACAGCAAGAAAACAAGCAACATCTAGATCATACATGAGTGCTCAAAATATAATGACTATTAGTAGTGATGAACTATTAAAAGCTGCCTGCTGTAATTTGTCTGAGAGCTTTGAAACTAATCCATCTATTGATGTCAATTTTTCAGATGCCGTTACAGGTACACGTCAAATTAAGATGCTTGGATTAACGAGTAAGTATATATTAATTACTACAGAGAACATACCATCTATTAGAGGAGCGTCTCAAGCTTATGGGTTAAGTTTTATACCAGGAACTTGGGTAGAAAGTATTCAAATTACAAAAGGCGCAGGAAGTGTGGTTAATGGTTTTGAAAGTATTGCAGGACAAATTAATGCAGAACTCCAAAAGCCATCAAAAGATGATCGCTTTTTTGTAAATGCATATGCTTCTGCGAATGGTAGACTAGAATTGAATACTCATTTTAATACTAAAGTAAGTGAGAAGTGGAGTACTGGTTTGTATTTACATGGTAATCTTCGAGATGAAAAATTTGATAAAAATGAAGATACATTTCTTGATGTGCCACTTAAAAAGCAAATCAATGTAATGAACCGTTGGCAATATACAAATCCAGAAAAAGGTTTTGTTAGTTTTATAAATGTTCGTTATTTAAATGATCAAAATCAAGCAGGGCAACTTAATTTTGATCCAGATACAGATCGCTTAACAACGAATGCTTGGGGAAGTGAAATAAATACCGAGCGTTTTGAAGTCTCTGCAAAAGCTGGATATGTCAATCCAGAAATTCCATGGCGAAGTTTAGGTGTTCAATTTGCGTTTAGCAGCCATAATCAGGATTCTTATTTTGGATTAAACCAATATGATATCAATCATAATAGTGTGTATTCTAATGTGATTTACAATTCTATTATTAGTGACTCAAGACATAAAATAAAGACAGGTTTAGGTTTTACTTACGATCATTATGATGAGTTTGCTATTGGTGCTGATTTTGAACGAAGCGAGCGTTCTGCAGGTGCTTTTTTTGAATATGCTTACGATGATTTAGATAAACTAACGATCACTGCAGGTTTACGCTTTGATACTCACAATTTATTAGGTGAATTTATAACACCTCGATTACATGCAAGATACACGCCTTGGGAGAAATCTGCTTTTCGTGCATCAATTGGTAGAGGAAAACGAAGCGCTAATATTTTTGCAGAAAATCAAAGTATTTTTGCCACGTCTCGTTCTGTTAATATTCTTAATTCCAACGGAAATATCTATGGATTAGACCCTGAGATTGCATGGAACTATGGTCTATCTTACCTTCAAGGTTTTAATCTTTTTGGAAGAAAAGCAGATATAACTTTTGATTTTTATGTAACAGATTTTCAAAATCAAGTTGTTGTAGATTGGGAAAACCCACAAGAAGTCAATTTTTATAATTTAGATGGAGATAGTTTTGCAAATAGTTTTCAAGTAGAATTCAATTATAATGTTTTTGAAAATTTTGACATAAGAACTGCATATAAATATTATGATGTGCAAACACAGTATCAAACAGGACGATTAGCAAAACCATTAATACCAACACATCGCTTTTTTGCGAATGCCTCTTATGAAACGCATGTGGAAGAAGGAAAGACTTCACAATGGAAGTTTGATTTGACTTATAATTGGTTAAGTGAGCAACGATTTTCATCAACAATATCTAATCCGATAGCATATAGATTGCCAGAAGAATCTCCAACTGTAGGGACTTTAAACGTTCAAGTAACTAAAGTGTTTTCTCCTAAATTTGAAGTATATTTAGGTGGTGAAAATATTACTAATGTAAGACAGAGTGATCCAATTTTAGGAGCAGATGATCCTTTTGGTTCAAATTTTGATACTACATTTGTATATGGCCCAATTTTTGGAAGTATGTATTATGCAGGCTTGAGATTTAAAATAAAATAAAAATAAAATAAGAATATGAAAAAAGTAATTATAGTATTAGTGTTATTAGTAACAACAGTCACTTTTGCACAAAACAAAAATGAAAGAGCTTCTATAGAAGTCGATGGTGTGTGTTTAATGTGTAAAGACCGTATTGAAAAAGCAGCAATTAGAACTAAAGGTGTGAAATCTGCTATATGGAATGTAGATACGCATGAGCTTAAATTAATTTATGACGCTCGAAAAACGAATCTAGATTCTATTAGTAAAAAAATAGCATCAGTTGGTCATGATACCAAAGCGTTAAAAGCTACAGAAGAGGCTTATAACTCTGTTCATCCCTGTTGTAAGTATCGAGATGATGAAGTTCAAAAAGATCATAAAAAGAATTAAAAATAAAAAAGCCCAAACTTAAGTTTGGGCTTTTTTATTTTGATTTGACGCAACCTTTTTCAATTATAGAAGACTATAAAGAAAGAGGTTTAATTAAAATTATAGGATTATGAAAAAAACAGCAAGCGTACTCATTTTAATAGTCATTTCAATTTTTATGTATTCTTGTGATGATGAATCCATGGATAGTCCCATACAAGAATCAAACGATTTAATTGCTATTCAAGAAACATTAAATCAAGCTTCAACGACAAACTATACAATTAGCGATGGTATAAATACCCAAATAATGTATTCTGGAGGTAGCTATAATGTTCAACAGTTTTCAGATGGATTAATGGTGTTGTCTGATTTTTACGATCAAAATGATGACTTTACTGGTAGACAGGAGTTTCAATATGATGCCTCTAAAAGATTAATAAATAAATCATCTTACTCAAGTGTTGCTGAAGCAACAATCTTAAATCACATAATTACTTTTGTTTACAGTGGTAATGAGATTTTATCTACAAAAGTGAACTATAATCCAGATGGTTCAATTGAGTCTTCGGATCAATCAAATATTTTTACACTCAATTCTAATAATGAAATCATCAAATTTGAAAACTTCAATTTTGGAGGTATTTGGGAAGCTACTTATACTAATGGAAATCTTGCAACAATTATTGTTAGTGGTTATGGTAATAAAGATGGCTCAGCAACGTTCACATATGCTAACGAATTAGCATCAGAACCCTATCAAAAAGAAAAATTCAGATTCGGACCTCAATGGAAAACGAATATTATGTTGCATAATCAAGTTGGAGGTTTTTCATTTAAACAACTAGCAGAATTAGGTGCAAATTATCTTTCTGGTTATTCTCATGTGGCTCTTGATGGAAGTAATGTCGTTTCTTTAACTGTTAATTACGAATTTGATGCTCAGGGAAGATTAACCAAGCAAACAAAAAATAAAATATTTTATACCAATCCAATTGATCGCGTATTAACATATCAATATGAATAGTTAATTGTAGATGCATTTTATTAATAAAAAGCCTTTGATGACAATCAAAGGCTTTTTGTTATTGTTAGTTTATTTCTTTATCAATAGTAGAAATTAAAACATCACAACTAGTTATGCCTTCTTGAGTGGATTTCTTTTTTTCGTCAAATGTAGTAAGCATGGCACGTACTATGTTTTTTAGTTTTATCTCATCTAGAAATGGAGACTTGCCTTGCATTATTTGATCATAATCTGCATGATTAACAAGGTAGTTGCCTAAATAATCTTGTATCAAACTCGTATGTCTTGTGTAAACTTCAGACATGTCTTCGTAATTTGAATAATGCTGTTGAATAGACGTTTTTAATTGAAAATTGTCTATTAATTTCAAATCCCCAGAATTGATTAGTGTTTTATAAGTGATGTTTTTAGGGCTGAATGTTTGGTATTTTACTATGGCGAATATATTATTCATCAACCGCATATCTGGATGTTGATCAGAGTTTAAAACAGGGATGATTTCAGCACATGTTTTGAGTTTTTTATTAATAGCTTCTATATTATCTGTTAGTTGAGTCTTATCAGCCTCAATATCACTTTTTAGATTTGTTAGATATTGTTTTCTTAGCTTATTATCACTCACATTATCAGCACATTTATTCATGCTAAATGCAATACTAATACCTATGATAACAATAATTATTTCTCTTAAAGTGTACTTCCAAGTTGCTTTTGCCATGTAGTTAGTTGATTGGTTTTCTAAAACTAAGGAAATTATTTAAAAGAAAAGCCACTGATGTAAATCAATGGCTTTTCTAACTTATTTTAGTTCTCACATAAGAGTGAGATAATTTATCTGTAGTGATGTGCTACTACATCATTCCTGGCATTCCACCACCCATTGGAGGCATTCCTCCGCCAGCAGCTTCTTCTTTGATGTCAACTAAAGCACATTCAGTAGTTAAGATCATTCCAGCAACAGATGCTGCATTTTCTAATGCGATACGAGTTACTTTTTTAGGATCAATGATTCCTGCTTTGAGCATATCAACATACGTTTCAGATTTAGCATCAAAACCGAAGTCTTTTTTACCTTCTAATACTTTATTAATAACTACAGAACCTTCACCACCTGCATTCTCTACAATCGTTCTTAAAGGCGATTCAATAGCGCGTGCTACGATTTGAATTCCTGTTGTTTCATCAAGATTCTCTGTTGTAATTTTTTCTAGTACAGATTTTGCTCTAACTAAAGCAACACCACCACCAGCAACTATACCTTCTTCTACAGCAGCTCTAGTTGCATGTAAAGCATCATCAACTCTGTCTTTTTTCTCTTTCATTTCAACCTCACTCGCTGCACCAACATAAAGTACTGCAACACCTCCAGCTAATTTAGCTAAACGTTCTTGAAGTTTTTCTTTATCGTAGTCACTTGTTGTTGTGTCTATTTGTGCTTTGATTTGGTTAACTCTTGCTTTGATATCAGAAGATTTTCCAGAACCATTTACAATCGTTGTGTTGTCCTTATCAATCATTACAGACTCTGCTGTACCTAACATTGTTAAATCTGCATTTTCTAGAGAGAATCCTCTTTCTTCAGAAATGACAACACCTCCTGTTAAGATAGCGATATCTTCAAGCATTGCTTTACGACGATCTCCAAATCCTGGTGCTTTTACAGCAGCAATTTTTAAACCACCACGCAATTTATTTACGACTAAAGTTGCTAAGGCTTGACCTTCTACATCTTCGGCAATAATTAATAATGGACGTCCAGATTGTGCTACTGGTTCTAATATTGGAAGAATTTCTTGTAAGTTAGAAATCTTTTTGTCGAATAATAAAATGTATGGATTTTCTAAATCTGCAATCATTTTATCTGAGTCAGTTACAAAGTAAGGCGATAAGTATCCTCTGTCAAATTGCATACCTTCTACAACGTCAACGTATGTTTCCATACCTTTAGCTTCTTCTACAGTGATTACACCTTCTTTACCAACTTTACCAAAAGCCTTAGCGATTAACTCACCAATAGTATCATCGTTGTTTGCAGAGATTGCAGCAACTTGCTTAATCATTTCTGAATAAAGAGGATTCTCTCTAGAAAATGCAGATTTAACAATGTTAGGTACAGCAGAGTCTGTAATGATTGATAAGGACAACACAACGATTGTAAATGGTTCTGGA
>CAJQOA010000045.1 GCA_905479815.1 uncultured Psychroserpens sp. | reverse complement strand
TTTTTAAATTCTCTATTTTATGCAAAGAATTATTTAAATAGCTTAGAATTCTTTTTATAGAGCTATTGATTGATGAATATTATATCAAATATAAAAAATTCATTGTTTAAACATATAAATATATTATATAATTAACACATGGTTTTCAATCAAAGTCTCTAATTGTTAGTATTTTACGAAAGCTAAGTAGATTTTAGTTCAATTAATCTATCGCATTTTGAAAAGAACTTATCAGATACATAATTATTAAAATGATTTACATTTTTATTGCCTTTTAGCCATTCTATATAAATTGCTGCAGTGTTAATTCCTGCTTCATGAGAAAAAGGATAACCGCCTCCAAATCTTGGATTAAGTTCTAGCACATAAATTTTCTCTTTTGTCACAAAAATATCACAATCTAACGTACCTAAATGTTTAAGATGGTTTGATATTTCGTGTCCTAATTTTTCAAAACGTTCATCTATTATTGAAACAGCCTTGTCAGTTTCACCACCACGCATGCTATATTTTTCTCTAGCAAAAGTGCCAAAATAATCACATTCAAAATTATTAACGATATCCATACCATACTCTTTTCCATCAATTTTCTCTTGAATTAAAATGGCGTGATCAAAGTCATGAGTACTTACTGTATTTAAAATCGATTTTTTTAATTTTATCTTCTGAAGATTAAAAGCCAAATCTAATTCTTCTATAGACTCAGGAAAGTCTATACCTATTGAAGCACTTCCCCAACGAGGCTTTACTACTAACGGGAAATCTAATTCTTTATTTTCTAAAGCTTTTTTTGCGTCTTCTAAAGTTGTGTAGGTGAGTGGTGTTTCTAAACCAACACTTTTTAAGAAATTGAAAGTTTTCAATTTATCAAATGTAGTATCAATCACGTTCTCGCTAGAGACGATCACTTTTGCTCCAGAAGCCTCCAATTCAGTTTTGTGCTTTGCGAGAATTGGTAATTCTAAATCGTTAAGTGAAACTATTGCTTTAATATTATGTTTCTTAATAATAGCTTTAAGTTCTTCAATATAATTTTCATTATAAAAACTAGGTACTAAAAGAGACACATCTGCATCTACCATTGCAGGAGCAGATAAACTCATATCTGCAGCAAATATTTTTCCATCATCTCCAATTGCTTCTTTGAAATAATTGATGAGATAATTACGCCTACCTGCGCATGTAAATAAAATATTAAGATTCATTTAATTAGTTTGTTTTAGTTCCTGTAAAATCTGGCATAATATTATCTTCTACACTATTTATGCCATCTTTTTTAAACACCTTATAAATCGTTAAAAATAGGATTTTAATGTCCAAGATAAGTGATATATTTTTTACATACCAAATATCATATTCAAATTTTAAATCCCAGCTAATTGCGTTCCTTCCATTAACTTGAGCCCAGCCTGTTATACCAGGTTTAATTAGATGACGTTTTTTTTGTTCATCATTATAAACTAGCAGGTATTTTATTAATAAAGGTCTAGGTCCAATAAGACTCATATCGCCTTTAATAACATTTAAAAGTTGAGGGATTTCGTCTAATGAATATTTCCGAATAAAAATACCAGTTTTAGTTAATCGTTGTTGTGCAGGGAGTAATTCGCCATGACTATCTGTTTTATCATTCATGGTCTTGAATTTAATTATTTTAAATATGCGTTCATTTTTACCTGGACGCTCTTGATAGAAAAAAGCTTTTCCGTTGTTTTTGAACATTAAAATAATCCAAGTGACAGCAAAAACAGGAAACAATAAAAGAAGCCCTATAGATGCCGCAAGGATATCAAAAATTGGTTTTATGATGGATTTATATATAGTCATTAATTTAAGCTATTGTAGAAAGTTAAAAGTTCATTCCAAACAAATTTTTGTTCGTAACACTTTACAATTCTTGGTCTCGTGTGTTGATTCATTGCTAGTCTCTTCTCAGGAAAATCGATCATATATTGCATCGCTTTTTCTAAGTCTGTTTCATTTTTTACTGGAACTATGAGTCCATTAACTTCATGCTCTATGACTTCATTACATCCATTAATATTTGATACAATAGAAGGTAAATTCATGCAGCTACATTGTAATACTACATTAGGAAAACCCTCTCTATAACTAGGAAATGCTAACACATTTGAAATAGCAACATAAGGTCTAATATCCTTTTGCATGCCAACAGCATTGATTTGGTTGTTGTGCAAAATTAAATGTTCTGTCTCTGGTAACAATGGATCTAGATGATTTTCCTTTTTACCAACTAAGAGCAGTTTTGTATTCAAATATTGTTTTGAAATCTTATCAAAAGCATGAACCAATTCATTAAGACCTTTATCTCTAACGATACGACCAATAAAAATAAAAACGAGATCATTTTCTTTAATACCCAGTTCTTTCTTTAGTGCTTCCTTTTTCTCTTTGGAAACTATAGCAGCATCATAATGTGTCGTGTCAATCCCATTAGAACTACCATTACCGATTACTTTAAGTTTTGAAGGTTTTGTGTAGTTATTGTCTATGATGATTTTCTCTAATCCATATGAATTTGGTAAAATTTGAGTTGCACAACTGTATGTGAATTTTTCAACAACATCTAATAGTTTTCGTTTGCTGCCTGTAACTTCTAATAAAGGTAAGCCTGCAATAGTATGTATTCTATTTGGAACACCTGCTAATTTTGCAGCTAACATACCAACTGTACCAGCTTTTGGTGTATGCGTATGAACAATAAACGGACGCTCTTTTTTGAAAAACTTATATAACTTATAGGTTGCTTTTAAATCTTTAATTGGCGTAATAGTACGTGTCATTTCTACAACATGTGTTTTTATGCCTTCATTTTGTCTTACTTCTGCAAGCGCATCTCCTTCACTAGAAACACCAATAACCTCATAATGATTACTCATAAAGCGAAGTTGCCCTTTAAGTAATGTTCTTAAAGAGGAGGGAACTGTTGTTATGCGAATGAGTTTTTTCAATATACTATGCTTTACAATTTATGTTAATTAAGAGTTCAAATATGTGTTGATATACCATTTTTGAAAACAGAAGAAAGACCATACTTTAAAGGTGTTATCTTCTTTTCCTTGAATATGGTTTTGTACTAGTTTTTGCATCTCCGCAATATTAAAGACACCTTGAGATTTTAATAATGGTAATTCAATATAACTCAATAGTTCTTTTTTGAGTCCGTCACGAAGCCAGTCTCCAACAGGTACACCAAAGCCTTGTTTTGATTTCTCAAGAAAACCTTTAGGGAAAGCATCTGAAAAGGCTTCTTTTAAGATATGTTTTTTACTCCATTTTTTCAATAGGTAATCTTCTGGTAAACTCATTGTGAAATTAAATAGTTCTCTATTTAAAAATGGTGAGCGACACTCTAATGAGTTAAGCATACTCGTTCTATCCACTTTTACCAACATATCACCTTCTAGACTCAAATGACGGTCAATAGTTCTAAAATCATTAAGCGATTTTGGGTTACTAATATTTGATTTTGTTTTATAATAATCAAAAATGTTTGTTTGTTGGTATTCTGACATCAATAAGCTTCCAATGTCGTTCTCATTAAGTCCCAAAGAAATAATATCCCAATAATAATTGTTGGTGTAATCGATAGCATTAATTAATTTATTAAGCCTGTATTTTACGCCACGACTGTCATCTTTTTGTTGCAATAAACCTCTAGAAACTTTACTTAAAGTATTGTGCACGCCTTTTGGAACAACGTTGGTATACTTCGTATTGATTTTACCAATATAATACTTGTTATAACCTCCAAATACTTCGTCACCACCATCACCTGTTAAAGCTACTTTTACGTGTTGTTTTGTTTTTGCTGAAACGAGATAGGTTGGAAGTGAAGACGAATCTGCAAACGGTTCATCAAAATTCATTAGAATTTCGTGTGTGTGCTTTTTAAGATCATTTTCATTAATAATAAACTCATGGTGATTACTATTTACCAATTTGGCTACCACTTGTGATTTATCTGTTTCGTCGTATGATTTCTTTTCAAAACCAATAGAAAACGTATCAATTTTTGCATCTGTCATTTCTGCTAAGCAGTATGTGACAACTGAAGAATCTACACCTCCAGAAAGAAAAGTACCCAATGGTACATCTGAAATTGATCGACTCTCAACACTTTCAAAAAGTCTTCTGTTAACCTCTTTCTTTGCATCGTTAAAAGATAGATTTGATTTCTCTATTGCTTTGTCTGCATGAATTTTATCAATATCTATTGTATTAGATTCTAGATCATAGCTTATAAAATGATTAGGTTCTAATTTGTGAATGCCTTCGTAAATTGTATTTGGCGCAGGAATATAAGTTAACCTAAAGAATAGGTTAAGACCAGTTTTGCTAATTGAAGGTTTTGCTGGTAAACTATTAATTATAGATTTAAGTTCTGAAGCCCAGTAAAATTCTCCATTAGTATCTGTATAATACAATGGCTTTTCTCCAAAATAATCTCTAGCTATAAAAACTTTATTTTTATTAAAGTCATAAATACTAAGCCCAAACATACCATCAAGATCTTTAAATGCTTCTGTTCCTTTTTGTTCGTATAGTTTTAAAACAACTTCTGTATCACTGGTGGTTTTAAATTGTACACCATTGGCTTCCATTTGACCTTTCAGCTTTAAAAAATTATAAATCTCGCCATTAAAAACGATAGCTATATTTTTATCTTCGGAAAACATAGGTTGTTGCCCAGAACTTAAATCAATAATAGATAAACGTCGCATTGCCATACCAACGCTGCAATCTTGAGCAGAGTTTATGAATATGCCATCTTCATCTGGTCCACGATGGATGATGAGATCGTTCATAACGGTAAGCTTTTCTCTTACAGTGTGTTCATCTTGTTTGGATTTAAAAATCACGCCATTAATTCCGCACATAATTAATTGATTTGGTTGTTTATTAAATGTTTCACTTGATCATAAATTTTAGGCAAACTAAAGTTTTGAGCCTTTTGAAAACCTAAATCGCAATATGTTTTGCGTTGGTCTTCATTATTACGCAAAAATAGAATAGCTTTTGATAATGCAATATCATCGTCAACATTAATCAAAATACCGTACTTAGCCAAATAGAATTCACCTTTAGCTATTGTAATAGGTTCATTGTCATTTAGAATTTCTAAAGGACCAGACAAGCAATTTGTAGAAATCACTGGAAGTCCTACAGCCATAGCTTCTAATAGCACGTTAGGGAAACCTTCTGTATTTGAGGCGAGTACAAAGCAATCACTATTTAAAAGATACTCTTTTACGTTTTTTACGCTACCTGGTAGAATGAGTTGATTTTCTAAATCATTATTTTTTGCAAAATCGGTTAAACTAGTTGTTAACGCTCCTGCGCCAGGTATGGTTAATTTATATTCAGTATTTAAATGCTTAAGCGCTTTTAAAAGTAAAATTTGGTTTTTCGCTGGTGTGTGGCTACCTACACTTATAATCTTAAAATCCTCAGTTATTTTATAAGTGTCATGATGTGGCTTTTCGTCATCAATTTCTATAGGGTTATAAATTAACTCCATAGGTATTTTTATTCCGAAGTTATCCTTTAAATCTTTATTGATATGTAAAGAATTAGAAAACAACACATCTGTTTTATTGTAAAATCTTGGATAAAATGTTTTGGCAATTTTCATTGCAAAGTTATTTTTCTCATACATCTTTGATGGAAAACAACGCTCACTAATAATTGTTTTTGGCTTTGATTTAAGCTTAGTCGTAACAAGACCGTTAATGATATTAGGTAGTGCTAAAAACGACATTACAATATCAAATTTCTCTTTCTTAGCTATGGCACGATATTTATAAACAAATTGAGCCATACTTTTTAATTTTCGTAAAGGTGAAGTGGTTACGAGAACATCAGGTTTACCCAAAAAGATGATTTTTAAATTTTTAGGTGGTTCAAAGAAAATATTATTTGACAATAAAATTAAAGTCACATCAAAATCATGTACCAGATGCTTGAGTAATAAACTTATTACACGTTCTGCTCCACCAGAAGATAGGCTTATTGCTAATACACAAAGTTTCTTTTTATGCATTCGATTTAGGATTTACAACGTCTAAAAATACAGCTTCATATCTTTTTACTATAATCGCTTTACTATACTTTTTTGTAACACTATGACTCACGTCTTTTGGTTTAAAAGGATAGTCGTTATGATACTCGTTTAATTTCTGAATAAATTCGCTCTCATCTTCTACAATATGACCATTTATATTTGATTCAATAATTTCATTAATTCCTCCAGGCGCATTAAAAGCTAGAATAGGAGTTCCCATTGCAGAGCTCTCAATGACTGCGTTTGGAAAGCCTTCAATAAATGAGCCTTGTAAATACACATCACTTTCTGTTAAGTATTTTGGTACTTCGTTTGTGTTTTCTATATGAGTGACTTGAGACATTAAGTTGTATTTTTCTAATTGTGCAAATACATTATCATGTTCTGGACCATCACCAACAATCGTATAATGAAATGGAAACTCAATTTTTGATAAGGCATCAATAACACGCTTATGCCCTTTTTGTTCTTTGAGTCTAGCTACAGTTATAAAATGTAACTTTTTATTAGTCTTTTCTGTTTTCTCACATTGAAAAGCATCTGTAATTGGATTATTAATTACCACTAACTTTTGCTCATCAATGTCGTTATATTTTTGAATATCTTCTTTCATATCATTAGACTGACAAATTATTTTATCAGAATAATTGAAGCGTCTATCACTAAAGTAAGACCCAATAGTGTTTTTCTTTAAGGCGAAATCTTTTAAAGCACTTAAAATATTGACTTCTCTCGAAATAAACTTTGTGCGTTTTGAAAATATTGTTGCATAAGCCATAACAGTATTTAAATGACCTATTGCACTAATCACAATATCAGGTTTGTTTTTAATGACGTATTTAAAAAGCGCAGGAATAGCTTTTAGTACTCGATCTTTATTTAAATATATTACAGGAATCCCTTTAATATCATAAGCTGCATTTTTCTCAAACTCTGTAATTAATAGCGTCACATTGAACTTAGATTGGTCTAAGTTTTGAGCTACAAAGGACATGACACGTTCTGCGCCTCCTGCAGCAAGAGATGGTAATGCAAAAGTTATATTTATTTTAGTATCGTTCATAATTATTTAATAGAGTAGGTGCCTTTGTTTTTATTAAGCCATTGCTTCAATACTAATAATTTCCAAATAAGAGGGTATCTATTCCAAGAGCCATCCATATGTTGATTGATTCTATGAGTGACATTTTTCTCGTCTACCATTGGAATGTTTTTTAGCGCTTCAGGATTTAATTCGTCTAATACGTAGTCTTTTAAATTAGTTTTAAACCATTCTGAAAAAGGCATTGTAAATCCAGCCTTAGGTCTATTAAAATAATCTTCTGGTACGTATTGGTATAGCACATCTTTTAAAATGCGTTTTTGATTATTGTTTTTCATCTTGAAATCTGACGGAAGCGAATTTGCCAACTCAACAACACGATAATCCATAATTGGAGAACGTGCTTCAAGAGAAAACGCCATGGTAGCGCGATCTACTTTTGTGTTGATATCCCAATTTAAATACGTTTTTAAATCGAAATTACCCATGCGTTCAAAAATATCTTTGTCATTATGCTCAATATATTTACGCTCAGGCACATCTAAAACATCAAAATCAGTTTTAAACCAACTGTGATCAACACCAATAATTGAATGCCTGTAATACGTCTCAATATCTTTAAGCAATAAAGCTTTACCCATGACATTGAGTTTATAATTAGGAAACCTTTTTAGAATTTCACCAGCTACTTTACGAATGGCATAAGGGTAATTATAAACGCTCTTAGTTGAGCTTTGTTGATATCTACTATATCCTAAAAAATTTTCATCTCCAGCATCTCCAGATAGCGCAACGGTAACATGTTTTCTTGTGTGTTTTGCTAATAACATTGATGGTATGGCAGAAGAATCTGCAAAAGGTTCATCATAGTAGGTTGCAAAATCATGAATTAAATCAATTCCTTCATCAGCGTTGCATAAAATTTCATGATGTTCTGTATCAAGATGATTAGCTACTTTCTTGGCATATTTACTTTCATCAAATGTACTCTCATTAAATTTTACAGCAAATGTTTTAATCTTACTATTTGTAGCTGTCTTAGAAGCTAAAGCAGCAATAAGTGATGAATCTATTCCTCCAGAAAGAAAAACACCAACAGGAACATCTGCAAACATACGTATTGAGGTTGCATCTGTTAATAGAGCATCTAATTCTCCTATAGCATCTTGATAAGATCCTTTAAATGGTTTTGTGTTTTTGTAATCTATGTCCCAGTATTCGGTTGTTTTAAGTTCACCACTATCTAAATCGAGTTTAAAATAATGACCCGCTTTTAACTTTTTAATTTCATTAAAGATAGAGTGTGGATCTGGCACATTTCCCCAGGCTAAATAATAACCAATTGATTTACTAGAAATACTAAGCTTATCATTATATAGTTGGATAGATGATATCTGGCTTGAAAACTCAAATTCTGTTCCGTTATGATAGTAATAAAATGGTTTTTGTCCTAGACGATCTCGTGCTCCAAAAAACTCATTTTTCTCAACATCATAAATGACAAAAGCAAACATACCATTGAAATGATCAACGCACTTTTCTCCATATTCTAGATATGCTGCGCAAACCACTTCTGTGTCACTTTCTGTTCTAAACTCAAAACCTTTACTTTTTAGAGTGTTTCTAATATCCTTAAAATTAAAGATCTCGCCGTTAAATACAATATGAATATTATGATATGTAAACGGTTGATTAGAACGCTCGTCTAAATCTACGATGGCTAATCTATTGTGACCAAAAATGATAGACTCATTCTTGTAATATCTATGGTCACTCTTATCTGGACCTCTAAAGTTGGTGCGTTTGAGTTTGGCGACTATTTCGTCTTTTTTGTAAGGTATTGTTGATCCGTATATTCCGCACATAGTTAAGAGAGCATATTGTCGTTGTTAAAATAAAGTGTACTATCCATAAAAGCTAATGCAATTATTATTGCTTTTTCCATAAAAAGACCATGAGAAATAAAACATTCAAATAGTAACATTACTGTAAATACCATATAATAAAAGTTATCGTATTTTCGAGATATTATGAAACCATAAAAAATGTAAATAAGTAATATAAATAGCCCAATAATGCCAAATTCTACAGCAGCTTTTAAATAATAATTGTGAGTATCTTTTAAATTTATCAATTTATCAGAGGTGTAACCTGTACCGCTACCAAAGGGATGATCCATGAAGTGGTCAAGATATCGAAGTGCTATTTGTTTTCTTCCATATTGACTATTGTCATCACGAGTTAAACCACCATTCTTTTTAGTCTTACCTAAAAGTAAATCTATTCTTTGACCAGCATCACCTTTAGAGAATTCAGGAATTTCCTTTTGAACAAATTGAGCCAAATTCAGTAATAAAATATAAGTAACAAATAAAATTCCAGCACCTTTAAAAGAGGTAAATACTAAAGATTTTAATTGAAGGTTATAGCCTAATTTCCATTCATTAATTAATAAGAATGTTGCTAAGATAATAACACCTATAATTCCGCTTCGTGAAAAGGTCATAAAGATGGCACTTACCAAAATCATCATTACGATGAGCCTTACTTTTTTGTTATTTCTATAGGTTAAAATCAAACATAAACCAATAAATTTCATTGCAGAAGCAGCAATATTTGGATTGACTGCAAAACCACCTTTTCTAAGTTCAGTACTTAATTTATCAAGACCTACAAACGTATCAAATAAAAGGCTACCTGCTAATAGTATGAGGCAGGATAGTAAGAATATACGAAGGTAGCGAAGCTCTGTTTTCATAAAAACAATAACAGAACAACAATATAATAGTAGTGTTAATAAGCTATTAGTAAGCGCTGTTAAAACAGCTTCTGTACTAGAGTATCCTTGGATAGCATATAAAGCTGATAATATACAGAATGCAAAAAAGAATAAAAAAGAATGAGTTTTTGCGATTTTTAAATATGCCTTTGGATTGAAACTCACCAAAGTTAGGCCTAAAAATAAAGGCAATAAAAATGAAGCAGGTCTGTAAGGGATTATCTGCTCATGATATAAGTAGATATCTAAATTGGTAACAAAAATCACCATTAATATGAGAAGTACATATTTCATTTTAGAATCTTACGAATATTAAAAGGTGTTAAATATGATTTTAAATTTAGTCCTACTAAACGTTTCATGTCTTTGTTAAATACTGAAATGACTATCCATGATATAAATGAAGATACCAGTAATGAGTATGCTGCAACTTCAACTCCATATTTTGCTAATAGGAATATATTTAATCCAACACTTATAATCACACTTACTAATTTAATTTTAAATAAAAACTTTTCATTTCCTTCAATAATCATAACACTCGTTGTTAAGTGACTTTGAAACAGAATCAATAAATTAACAATCAGTATTTTTAAAATGTAAACACTGTCTGCATATGCTGGACCATAGAGTGTTACAATGATCCATTCACCAAAAATAAACATTAATATAACAATGGCTAATGCGGCATAATTAAGTAACCCATATAAGCCTAAAATAAGCGAGGTATATTTTTTAGTATTGCCAGTTTTTTTAAACTCTGCAATTTTAGGATACACAATAGGAATTATAATGCTTGGTAAAATTAACCAAATCTGTGTTAAAATAACTGCTGCTCCATAGATCCCTAATTCTTCAGCATCAAGAAAATATTTAATCAAGAACTGATCAAATCTAGCATATAAGGCAGTTAAAAGAGCACCAAGTAATAAAGGCCACGCTTGAACAAAAATGATTTTGAAATACGAGTAGTCAAATTTTAATGATGGTAGTGGTATTGCTCCTTTGTGAAATACAAACAATAATCCAAAAAATATAAATACGCGCTCCAACAAATAAACTGTTATAAAATAGAATAAGTCGTATTCTAAGTATAACCCAATAATAAGTAACACTGCTTCAATTGATATAGAAATACTAGTAATAGAAACATATACTTTTGCTTTTAGTTTCCATTGATAATAAGATGTTAATACTCCAGAAATTTGAAAAAAGATACAACTCGTAGCAATAAGTAATACCCAATAATTGGTTTCTTCTGTAAAAAAGAAAATCCAGATAGCCAGTATAAAAAGGAGTATTAATGAACCAATACCACGCGAAATCAAAGTTGTGCCTATAATTAAAGCACTGTTCTTAGAATCGTTAACCAGATGTTTGATGATAAACGATGGATTAAAACCTAAACTTGAAATAGCAAACAATACGGTAAATACAGAAATACCAAGATTATACCAACCAAAATCTTCTGTTCCTAATTGATTTGCAATCCTAGAAACTATAAATATGGTGATTAAAGTTCTCAAAGCGAGACCTAGTACAACCCAAATAGAATTTTCAATATAAACTCTAAAGCGTTTAAGTAAGTATTTTAATTGGTTCATTGGGGGAGTTTTTTAAGCTCAAGACAATATTATTTCATTTTTGATTAATGCACTAATTATATTGATGAAATGTACATATTAATGGTTTAATGATAGTTATAAACAAATAAAAGTGTTGACTGTTAATATCTTAAATTAACCGTTGGTCATCCAAAATGAGTTTTTGGTCGTAAATACTTTAATAAAATATAATTTGCATTGATTAATAGCCCTTGGTTTACCTATATCCCTAAAATGTATATTTCTTCGTTAAAACGTAAGAAATATCCTTTTAAATAACACTAAAAAAGAAAATTCTTACAATAATTCGTGTTTTTAATCGAAAATTGTCGTTTTTTTTATTGTTAATTGGAATTTTTTTCTAGTTTCGATTTTAAGATGCCCCAAGTATCGATGTTAAGTAAGTATAACTTAATAAATAACCTACAAAATGTTAAGTACCAAATTGAAGTTAGCTTCAATGATTAGAATCCCTAAATCATTGAATAAAAATGTTTTTGCAATACTTTTTGCAATACTGTGTATTCAAGTAAGTAATGCACAAAATTATCCACCTTCAGAAGTTGGAGAATATCCAGATTCTAGACCACATCAAAATCCATCAACCTTTCCAGGGTTATTAGAACCTTTTAATGTTGATGTTAACGATCTTCAGGTGACGAGAATTTCTGATAAAAACATGAGTAGTGACCCAAATTTATACCAAATGCGTCATGACTATTCTAAAGATCAATGTTGGAATGCAGATGGATCTGAAATCATGCTTGCTGCCTATGGTGGTCAAGCTCAAATTCTTGATGGAGAAACTTATGAGTTTTTAAGATGGGCTCAAAATATACCAAGCAGACAACGTTGGAGTTATACAAATCCAGATATCATGTATGGTGTCATAGGAAATAGATTAGTAAGTGTTCATGCCACTACAGGAGTAATAACAACATTACATACATTTAGTGAATACACGTCAATTGATTTAGGACTTGGAGAAGGCAACCAAAGTAATGATGATAGATATTGGGCTATATTAGGAAAAAGAAATGGATGGGATGATACAGATTTTGTTACTTATGACTTAGAAACTGATACTATTCTTGGTACGTTGGGTCAAGGTGATTTAGGCGGACTTATTGATTGGGTCTCAATGACTCAAAATGGAGAATATTTTGTTGTACGTTATAATGCTTATGGTAATGGAACTCAACAAGGAATTAAAAGATGGAATAAAGACTTTACAGGTCAATTTAATATATGGAGTAATCCTCAACATGGTGATATTGGTATTGCTGTAAATGGTAATCCAGTTTGGGTTACTATAGGTAGTGGTGCTGGTCATTATTTGCATATGACAGACATGGTGACTGGTGTAACAACTGGTTTAGTTTGGCATAGTGAATATGGTATTGAAGGTGCGCATGTAAGCTGTAGAAATGTAAGCAGACCTGGTTGGGCATATATATCTGTCGAGCCACCTGTAAACGATGTAAATAGACATAGAATGACACGCGAAATGTTCGCAGTCAAATTAGATAACTCAGATACTTTTGAGCGTTGGGGATTTCACAATGCATCAAGTAGAACGTATTGGCAGCAACCTCACGTAACGCCAAATCATGACGGAACAAAGGTCATGTTTGCGAGTAGTTGGGGAAGTACAACTATAGATAATGATAATTATGCGCCAACTTTTGTAACAGAAGTAGGCTCGGGAAACGCAGTAAACATTAGTGCCGGTGATGATGTTTCAATTTGCGATGGAGAAACAACCACACTAACTGCTTCTGGAGCTATCACTTATTCATGGAATAATGGTGGTGATCAAGAATCAATAAATGTGTCACCTACCACAACAACAACTTATACAGTTACAGGATTTGCAGAAGATGGAGCTAATTTAGGTACTGATGAAGTGATTGTCACTGTAAATGAAATCCCTACTGCAAATGCTGGCGATGATATTGAAACATGTTTAGGAACACCAGTAACCTTAACAGCTACAGGTGGTGGAACTTATGAATGGAGTAATGGAGGTGAAACAGCTATAATAACTGTAAATCCAACGACAACAACAACATATACTGTACAAGTATCTCAAAATAATTGTTCAAGTACAGATGAAGTTACTGTAACAGTGAATGAAGTGCCAGATGTAGATGCAGGTGAAGACCAAACAATCTTTGATGGCGAAAGTGCACTATTGACAGCAACAGGAGCAGACTCATATTTATGGAGTACAGGTGAAACAACAGCAAGTATAACTGTTAACCCATTATTAGATACATCTTACTCTGTAACAGGAACTACCAACAATTGTGAGAGCACAGATACCGTTACTGTTTTTTTGCTAGATGACAGTGTCAATGCCAATGCTGGAGCTGATACTGAGATTTGCATAGGTGAATCTACAATATTAACAGCAACAGGTGGAACAACATATTTATGGAATACAGGAGAAACAACTGCTTCTATTGAAGTATCTCCAACAGAAATCACAACATATACAGTTACTGCTTATAGTCTCTCTGGTACTAACTTTGAGGACGATAGTGTCATTGTAAGTGTAAATGAAATACCTGTGGCAAATGCAGGAGATGATGTTGCCATTTGCTTCGGAAATGTAACAACTTTATCAGCTTCAGGAGGAACATCATACCTATGGAGTACAGGAGAAACGACTGAAACTATAACAGTAAATCCTACTGAAACTACAATTTACACTGTAGAAGCATTTGAAAATAATTGCTCAAGTATAGATCAAACAGAAGTTACAGTAAACGATTTGCCAGCAACTAACGCAGGTGATGATGTTTCAATTATTGAAGGTTTTACTACAACGTTAACAGCTTCTAATGCGGATTCTTATGTTTGGAGTACAGGTGAAACGACACCTAGTATCACAGTAAATCCTAATAATACAACAACATATACAGTTACAGGTGCAAACTCTAATGGATGTGAATTTATGGATGAGGTAATCGTAACTACAATGTCAGATGACGTTGCTGCCAACGCAGGAGATGATATTACAATTTGTAATGGAGAAAGTACAACATTAACAGCTTCTGGAGGTACAACGTATTTATGGAATACAGGAGAAACAACAGCTTCTATAGAAGTATCTCCAATAGAAATTACAACTTATACAGTTACAGCATATAGTCTTTCTGGTACTAACTTTGAAGACGATAGTGTAATAGTAAGTGTAAATCAAATACCAGTTGCAAATGCAGGTGATGATGTTTCTATTTGCTTCGGAAATACAACAACACTAACAGCTTCAGGAGGAACAACATACCTTTGGAATACTGGAGAAACAACTCAAACGATTACAGTAAACCCAAATAGCACGACAATTTATACAGTAGAAGTATTTGAAAACAATTGCTCAAGTATAGATCAGACTCAAGTTACAGTAAATGATTTACCAGAAACTAATGCTGGAAGTAACGTCATGATTACAGAAGGAGAGTCAACAACCTTGACAGCATCTGGAGCAGCTTCTTATGTGTGGAGTACAGGAGAAACTACTCCTAGTATTACAGTGAATCCAATAGTAACTACAGCATATACTGTTACAGGTACAAATTCTAATGAATGTGAATTTAGTGATGATGTTACCGTTTCCGTTGGTGTAGAATCTGTTACTGCGAATGCTGGAAGTAATGTAACAATTTGTAATGGAGAAAGCGCAACACTTACAGCAACTGGAGGAGCGTCTTATCTTTGGAACACTGGTGAAACAACAGCAAGTATCACAGTAAATCCTAATGAAACAACATCATACACGGTTACTGCCTTTAATACTGAAGAAACAGCTTCAGATGATGATAGTGTAAATGTCATAGTAAATGCATTACCAGAAACTAATGCAGGAACTAATATCTCAATTTTTGAAGGCGATTCTACAACATTAACAGCATCAGGAGCAGCTTCATATGTATGGAGTACAGGAGAAACAGCATCTAGTATTACTGTGAGTCCAACGAGTACAACAACGTACACAGTGACAGGTAACTCTAATGGATGTGAATCTATAGATGACGTTATCGTTTCTGTAGAAACAGAAAATATAAATGCCAATGCAGGTGCAAACGCTTCGATATGTAATGGACAAAGTACAACACTAACAGCAACTGGAGGTGCGTCATATTTATGGAGTACAGGAGAAACAACTGGAACGATAGAAGTATCACCAGTAACAACTTCAACATATACAGTTACAGCATTTAGTGCAAATGGTAGTGAATCTGATGATGATAGTGTAACAGTTACAGTAAATGAAATGCCAGTTGCAGACGCAGGTGACAATGTTGTTATTTGCTTTGGAAATGAAACGACATTAACAGCTTCAGGTGGCGCAACATACATTTGGAGTACAGGAGAAACAACTCAAAATATTATAGTAAATCCAAATAGTACAACAACGTATTCTGTAGAAGTATCTACGAATAATTGCTCTAGTACTGATGATGTTATCGTCACAGTAAACGACTTACCAGCAACTAATGCAGGAAATGATATCACAATTATTGAAGGTGATTCTACGACATTAACAGCAACAGGAGCAGCGTCTTATGTTTGGAATACAGGCGAAACGACATCAAGTATTTCGGTTAACCCTAATATAACAACAACGTATACAGTGACAGGTGTATCTAATGGATGTGAATCTATTGATGAAGTCATCGTTAATGTTGAGTTATATACTGCAAGTGCTGGTTCAAATCAAACAATTTGCCAAGGTTATGAAACAACACTAACTGCAAGTGAAGGTGATAGTTATTTATGGAGTACAGGTGAAACGACACAAAGTATTACCGTTAATCCATCAAATACACAAACCTATACGGTTACAGTTTTTGAAGGTAATTATCAAGCTGATGCTGAAGTTCAGGTTGGTGTAAATCCAAACCCAAATGTTGTTATCACAAATGGAAATGATGTTATGATTTTAGAAGGTGAGTTTGTTACACTTTCAGCATCTGGTGCAAATACATATTCATGGAATAATGGAGCAACACAACCAAATATCGCTGTTAGCCCTTCAGCTACTACAACATACGAGGTTACAGGATTCATTAATAATTGTGAAGATACTACAGCTATCATAGTAAATGTTCTAGAAACAGTACAAGCAGATGCTGGTGAAGATTTAATTATTTGTAGTGATGAAACAGTAACGCTTACAGCAAATGGTGGCGATGAGTATTTATGGAATAATGGAGAAACGACACAAAGTATAGAAGTCTCACCAAATGAGGATACAGAATATTCTGTTCTAGTTTATAATGCTTTAGATAGTGATGAAGATTCAATTATAGTTTTTGTTGAAGAATGCAGCTCAGTTGAGATTCCAATTGAAAGTGAAACGTTTGATTTTGTAATTTATCAAGATCCAACGACAGATATCTTAAACGTAAGAATAGATGGTTTACAATCTGTTACAGCTAAAGGATATACTATTTATGATTTAGCAGGTAAAGTTATATACACTGAAATATTTAATACATCTGAGATGGAAGATTTATCTCAAATGAGAAGAGAATTAGATGTCTCAACATATTCTAGAGGCGTTTACATCATAAGATTAATCTATGATGATACGAGTTTAATAAAGAAAATCCCAATAAGATAATAAAATAGTTAGTTGAATTTAAGTTTGAAACCATTGTTGGCGTTATATATGTTAACAATGGTTTTTCTATTTAGAACTCATCTTAACTTTTTGTTTTAAACCGAAAAGTTTAGCTGCAAAATGGAAATTTTGCAGGCAAAAGGAAAAGTTAAGAAGAACTCTTAATTATAATAGATTGGACCGTTGCACTAGAATCACAATTCTTAACCCATAGTTCTACATCTTTATCATCAATTTCATTTTCTAGAAGATAGACTTTACAAGAATCTGCTTTTGTATCACTTTCAGAGAAATTAACGCTACTTGTTTTTATCAGTTTTGAAACTGCAAGTGTGTCTAAACTATAATTTGCCATGGCTAATTTCGTCTCCTCAGAATAGAAACGCTCTTTTATAGAGATGTTTTTGATGGTTCTTGCATTAGGGCCGTAGGCGCAAGATGTTTTTTTTCCGCTTAAAAAAAAGGCTAATAAAATGAGGCCTATTGAGAATCCTCCCAAATAGTAGCCTATTCGATGTAATAATTTCATGTGTAGTATTTATTATCTAGAAAATTAACAAGTTAAGGTCGCTGCAGTCTAAATCAAACCAATCTGCTACAGATTTGTTAGTTAAAATTCCGTGGTAAAAATACAACCCATTTTTTAAACCACGATCAAAACGTATGGCATTTTCTATACCACCATCTTCGGCAATTTTTAAAAGGTAAGGTGTAAAGATGTTACTCAATGATACTGAAGCAGATCGTGAGTATCTAGCAGGAATATTTGGAACACAATAATGCGTCACACCATTATAATCAAAGGTTGGCTTATCATGATTAGTAACTTCACTAGTTTCAAAACAGCCACCCATATCTATGCTTACATCAATAACTACAGATCCAGATTTCATTGTATTTACCATAGCTTCTGTCACTACAATTGGAGAACGGTTGTTTCCTCGTACTGCACCAATAGCGACATCACAGCGTTTTAAGGCTTTTAATAAATTCTTTGGTTGCAATGTTGAGGTATATAATGTACGACCCAAATTTGATTGTACACATCTTAATTTAGTAATAGAATTATCAAAAATCTTAACATTTGCTCCAAGACCAATAGCAGATCGCGCTGCAAATTCACCTACAGTTCCTGCGCCAATAATAACGACCTCTGTTGGTGGAACTCCACTAATGTTTCCTAGCATAAGTCCGTTACCTCCATTGATATTTGAGAGGAGTTCAGAAGCAATTAATATAGAAGCAGTACCAGCAATTTCACTTAACGATCTAACAGCAGGATAAGCACCATCTTCATCTTTAATAAATTCAAAAGCTAAAGCTGTAACACGTTTAGATGCCAGGGCTTGAAAATAATCTTTGCTTTGAGTTTTAAGTTGAAGTGCTGAAATTAGTAACGTTTGTGGATTGATTAATTTAATCTCATCAATAGAAGGTGGCTCAACTTTTAAAAGAATAGGGCAGGAGAATACTTTTGCAGTATCCTTGGTTACTTCTGCTCCAGCTTCGCTATATGCTTTGTCTTTAAAATTAGCACCTTCTCCAGCACCAGACTCAAACATCACACGATGGCCGTTAGACACCAAAGCATGAACTGCATCTGGAGTTAAACACACTCGCTTTTCTTGAAAATGGGTTTCTTTTGGGATTCCTATAAATAAATCACCTTTCTTTTTATAGACTTCTAAGGTCTCTTCTTGAGGTAATAATTGGGCTTTTGTAAAGGGAGATAATGATTTGCTCATTGAATTTTTTAATTGGCAACTCAAATTACAAATAAATATCTATTATTTACAATTTTAGTTTT
>CAJQOA010000044.1 GCA_905479815.1 uncultured Psychroserpens sp. | reverse complement strand
CTTAGCGCTTTACTAGTCTTAACTTTTTACTCTTGTGATAGATCATCTTGTGAGACAGATAATCCTGTTCTTCTTAATAATGAAGTCCTTAGTAAGATCTACCAAAGAGAAGTTGTCAATCAAATTGAATTAACTGGAGATGAAACTCTTAGATTTTGGTTATCAGATTATCTAGAGAAAAACGAACAGCATTATTTAGTGTTTTATATACAAAATGACAATTTATGCGCTGAAGCAGTAATGCATATTGACCATAATGATGAAGCGTTCTCTGAGATTGTAAAGATTAAAGGCCAAGGTCGTTTCAATGCAGAATTTAGAGGTGTTACTTTTGATATTTCAGAAAATGATGATGATCAATTTTTGCTTCATTATACTGGACATAAGTCTATTATTGATTAGAGATTAATCTAAATTTCAAAAATGAAAAGAGCATTACTATTCCTTTGTATTAATTTCATGTTATTGACTTCTAATGCACAAGTCACTATTGAGAATAATAGTGAATTAATTAAGGACGCACTTATAGAAATTACTCCATATCTTGAATACTTCCAATCAAACTGTATAGTTAACAAAGATGCTAGTGATTGTATTAACGATTTGATTTCAAAATCAAATAATAAATACCAAGACTATTTAATTGCTGGAGCACTTTATAATATCGATGCTCAAAAATCTTATGAACTTCATAAAAGTGCCTTAGCAAAAAAGCCTAATGAATTAAATTTCAATTTAGAATTTGCTATTGAGAGCCATAGAATTGAAGATTACGAAACAGCAATCAATCACTATGAAATCTATAAAGAATCAAATGAAAATGATTATAGAATTGATGTTTGGCTTAGTGAATGTTATTTAAACCTAGATAATTACTCAAAAGCAATTGCGTATTGGAAAAACGCCAACCATCAAAAAAACCACACAGGTATTGACAAAGCAATTCATATCATCCATGGGCAAACTAATCAAATTAAAAAACGAAGCAAGTTAATTACAAACATTAAAGCTAAAGATTCTAAGAGTGCATATGAATTGATATTCTTAGACATGAACTGGGAATTAGATTGGTGGAATACAAATATCCAAGACGTATTTTTAGAAAAAGACCTTGCTATCATTAAAGATGTTTTTGGGGTTAACAGTAATGAATACAAACAATTATCTGCTTACAATAACATTAAGCATTTACATCAAAAGAACAGCTCAGCAGATTCTATAAAAACTATATTATTAGATTCAAAATTGATACTAGACAATAATCCACTACCAGTAAATGGCAATGTGGCTTCAGATTTATTGAGAATATCATTCATCAATGAACTCTTAGATGAAAAAGAATTCTTTGAGAACAGAGGTCAAGAAATAATTGAATTAGCAGAACAACATAAAGACGAAGAGCTTTTAAACATTTATGCGTATTTAGAGTCTGTTGCCACTGGACACGTATCAAAAGAAACAGACAAAAAAGGTTGGAATGATTACCAAAGTGAGCGATTTGCCATTAGCTACTTTATTGGCTTAGCAGATAAAAATACATACGATAATCCAGATTTAGAAAAAGCATTGATTGATTTCCCAAACTCCTCAAAAATTCATTGGGTAAAACTTAATTGTGCAAAAATTGAAGGAAAAGATATTAAACCAGACTTGATTGAAGTCATGAAAAAAGAGTTTAAAACCTTAGGTTCTGATCTTAGTAAGTATTCATATGGTTTAAAAAGCTATTTCTATTTGCTTGAGAATGAACTATAACTACTAGCAAAATCATTTAACTTGAGTTTATTAATAAAATAATCGAACTTCCCAAAGTTGGCTCTCGATTTCAATGAATATCCATTTTAATCCAAATCAGGTAATTCCAACCCGTTTAAAACGCTCTTCTTTTTCATTAATTTCTCAATTTCTGAAGACGTTCGAGGCGCTTCCGCAGATAAATTTATTGGTCCGTTTTCTGTAATCAAGATATCATCTTCAATTCGAACAGCAATGCCATGCCATTTTGGGTCGCAATCGCTCCCAATTGGGATATAAATTCCTGGTTCAACAGTAATCACCATATTGGCTTGTAATTGTCCATACGTTCCTGGATCATGAACATCTAAACCAATGTGATGCGATGTGCCATGAGGAAAATATTGTCTAGCGTCACTTGCATTTTTAGCAATACCCAAATCAATTAAACCTTGATACACAACTTGTCGTGCAGCTGCATCAGGAGATTGCATTGTATTTCCAATTACGGTTACTGCTATTCCTGCTTCTTGAGCATCATAAACAATATCGTAAATGGCTTTTTGCTCATCACTAAATTTACCGTTTGCAGGTATTGTTCTTGTCACATCTGCTGTGTAACCATGATATTCTGCACCTAAATCCATAAGCACGAGATCATTTTCTACTTTCATTTTAGAATTCTCAATATAATGCAGTACACAACCATTATTACCAGCACCAACAATACTTGGATAACCTTCGTACTCACTACCATACTTTTTGTAGATGTATTCATGAACGCCTTGCACTTCGGTTTCAGACATTCCTGGATGCATCGCTTTCATAATTTCGCGTTGACCCATAGCCGAAATTCGTACCGCTTTTTTAAGTAACACCAATTCATCTGCCGTTTTCACTTCTCTTAATCCTGCCATTAAACGAGATAAAGTTCGTGTATCTTTTTTGACTGTTTTTACTACCATATTTGCATCACTATCAATCTCAACATCACCTGTTGTATTCTCAATAGTAAAACTTGTATTTAATTGTATTTGTGATTTAAATGATTGTACTAAATTATATAAATCTGCTCCGTTTCTTGTATCTCTATAATCATCTCTAAAGTCTTCATACATCACTTTATCAAAAGAAGTAAAATCAATACCAGAGTTAAGAAAATTAATTCCATTGTAGGCATTATCAAACCCTAGCTCAGTTTTTGCTCCTTCTATTCCTAATCTACGACCTGTCCATTGCTCTGCTTGAGCATTACGTTGTTGTACGTAGAGTTTCTCGTTATAGTTATTCCCTTCGGAAACGTTCTGAGTTTCAGAAAAAATCACTAAAACAGCATGCGGTTCTTTATAACCTGTGAGATAATAAAAATTTGGATCTTGGTGATATACATAATCGACATCATTAGCACGATTTCTCACGGGATTTGCAAAAAACACAGCCACACTATTTGCTGGCATACTTGCTCGCAATGCTTCACGTCGTTCTTTATGAAATGCTGCACTTAGATAATCTTCTGGTGTTCCGTTTTGGGCAATACTTCCAAAGGAAAAAATAAATACAAAGAATAACGTTAATAAAAGTCTCATGGGTTTGTGTTTTGTTAATGACTGAAAATTAAGGATTATCTCGTTCTTCCGAAGAAAAGATTTTAATATTAACATATTTTTAATCTCTTTTTATGCTCTAACTCCTTCCAAAGAACAGATAATTTTCGATACATTTGTGATAGAAATTTTTACAAAAATCAAATACATTCTCAATGAAAAACACAGCCTTAACAGCAACTCACGAAGCTCTAAATGCAAAAATGGTCCCTTTTGCAGGATATAACATGCCAGTACAATATGATGGTGTCAATATAGAACATGAAGCAGTAAGAACTGGTGTTGGTGTCTTTGATGTCTCGCATATGGGAGAGTTTTTAATTGAAGGTCCACATGCCTTAGAATTAATTCAAAAAGTAGGTAGTAATGATGCGTCAAAATTGATAATTGGGAAAGCACAATACAGTTGTTTACCTAATGATGATGGCGGCATTGTAGATGACCTCATCATTTATAAACTTAAAGAAGAAAGTTACCTTTTGGTCGTTAACGCTAGTAACATTGAAAAAGACTGGAACTGGATTTCTTCTAAAAACGATGTTGGTGCTACTATGAGAGATTTGAGTGAAGACTATTCTTTATTAGCAATTCAAGGACCTAAAGCAATTGAAGCTATGCAAGCTTTATCAAGTCATGATCTTGCAAATATTAAGTTTTACAATTTTGTAGTTGGTGATTTTGCAGGTATAGAGCATGCTATTATTTCGGCAACCGGCTATACTGGTAGTGGCGGATTTGAAATCTACTGCAAAAACAGTGAAGTGAAACAAATTTGGGACAAAGTAGTTGAAGCTGGAGCAAAACCTATTGGTCTTGCTGCTCGTGATACGCTTAGATTAGAAATGGGTTATTGTCTCTACGGAAATGATATTACTGATACCACTTCTCCTATTGAAGCTGGTTTAGGATGGATTACAAAATTCTCTAAAAAATTCACAAACTCTGAAGCTTTAGAAGATCAAAAACGTCGTGGACCAGAACGCAAATTAGTTGCTTTTGAAATTGACGAACGTGGTATTCCTCGTCAAGGTTATGATATTGTCGATTCTAGCGGAAGAACTATTGGAGAAGTTACCTCTGGAACCATGTCTCCAAGTTTAGGTAAAGGCATTGGTTTGGGTTATGTCCCAACAATTTTTACTGATGTTGGTAGCAAAATAAATATTCAAATTCGTAAAAATGCAGTACCTGCTACTGTGGTTAAATTGCCTTTTTATAAAGGTTAGTATATGCAGGATTATCAAAGCGTTTTAAATAACATTTACAAAGAACTTATTAATAAAAAAGACAAAGGAGAAGTAGCGTCTTATATTCCTGAGCTTAAAAATGTTGATCTAAATACTTTTGGCATCAACCTTCAAGTTGTTGGTGATAAGAGTTATAGTGTTGGGCAGTATGATGAGAAATTCTCTATTCAGAGTATTTCTAAGGTATTAACCTTAGCAAAAGCTATTTCTATAGAAGGTCATAATCTATGGCAACGCGTTGATGTTGAACCTTCGGGAAATCCTTTTAATCATTTATCCTTACTAGAACAAGAAAATGGAATCCCAAGAAACCCTTTAATAAATACTGGGTCTTTAGTGATTGCAGATATTTTAGTATCGCAACTTAAAAACCCTAAAGCAGATTTCCTCAATTTTGTAAGGCAATTAGCAAATGATGACAGTATAAACTATAATGAGGCTGTAGCCAAATCTGAAAAAGAAACGGGTTACAAAAATTATGCTGGAGCTAATCTCTTAAAATCATTTGGTAACCTTAATAATGATGTTGACGAGGTTTTAGATTTTTATTTTCATCAATGCTCTTTAGAAATGTCTTGTGAACAATTAACCAAAACATTTTACGTTTTCGCCAATAAGGGCTCATGTATGCTCGAAAAGGCCCATCTTAATAAAAGCCATACAAAACGTATTAACGCCATCATGCTCACTTGTGGATTTTACGATGAGGCTGGCGAATTTGCTTTTGAAGTAGGACTCCCTGGAAAAAGTGGTGTTGGTGGTGGCATCGTAGCATTATTACCAAAGAAATTTGTTATTTCTGTATGGTCTCCAGGTTTAAATAAGAAAGGTAATTCTAAAATAGGAATGCAAGCGCTTGAGTTATTCACAACACAAACAAATTTATCAATTTTCTAAACCTAATTTTTTTTTGAACTTATAATGGAAACCTTCAACAGTAAACATCGCATCTTGATTTTAGGTGCTAGCGGATTTATTGGTAATGCCATTTACAAAGAACTTTTAGGTTACTTTAGAACCTTTGGTACATATCGTGTTCCTAAGAAAGCGTTTGTAGAGAATCATCAATTTTTTCAATATAATGTTGAAGAAGATGATGTTTACGAAATTCTTGAAGCCACAAAACCTACCATTATTATTTCTAGTTTACGTGGTGAATTTAGAGCACAAACAATCGCTCATCAACATATCGCAGAATATCTTTTAGTCCATGATTGCAAACTCATATTCTTATCGTCTGCAAATGTATTTGATGCGTATAGCAAATATCCAAGTTATGAATTGGACAAAACCTTAAGTGGAAGCGTTTATGGACATTTTAAGATCAAGATAGAAAATATGTTACTTCGTCTTCCAAAGAAAAAAGTAGTCATCATAAGATTACCTATGGTTTTAGGTTCTCAATCCCCGAGACTCAAAGAATTAAAGCAGCACTTAGAGGACAAAACTGCGATTGAGATTTTTCCAAATATCATAATGAATGTCACCACAGACTCTAAATTAACGCAACAAATTCATTATATCATCAACCAAAACAAATATGGGATTTTCCATCTAGGAAGTTCAGACTTAGTGCATCATGATGATTATTTTAAAGACATCGTTACCAAAATCACTTCAAGAGAAGAAGTGCTTTACAAACATGTGTATACCACTAATGAAGATCGCTATTTGGCGGTTCTACCAAAATTCAACAAACTACCAAAACATTTAGAAATCACAAGTACTGAAGTGCTTGAAGATTTGACAAAATAACACTTTACGGTAAAAACCATTCTGTTTGTCTTTTTTAATAGCTTGAAAGCTTAATAACTTCTATTTTACAGCAAAAATGTGCTACATTTAAGTAAAAATCGAGTTATGGGTCTATTGACAGATGAAAATATAGAAAAACGATTACTTCGCTTCCCAGATTGGGAACATAGAAATAACACATTGTATGCAGAATTTGAATTTGACAACTTCAAAGATTGTTTCAGTGCAATGAGCAGAATAGCATTTGAATGCGAAGCGCAACATCACCACCCAGAATGGACCAATGTTTACAATGTACTCAAGATTTCATTGTCAACTCACGATGAAAATGGTGTTACAGAAAAGGATTTTAAATTGGCAGATGCTATAGAAGCCATCGTTGAAGTTGAAGATTAAATTTGGTTCAATAGTTGTTATTTAAACTAGAACACATTCAATTTTAAAACATCCATGCTAAAAAACACAAGTCTATTTTTATTATTTTCTTTAGTCACTTCCTTTGGTTACAGCCAAGATAAAGAGCTGTTTTGCGACCAAATAAAGGCGTTAAAAACTGTGATTAAAATTAATCATTATCAACCTAAAATCGTTGATGACAGCTTGTCTACACGTGTGTTTGATTTATTTCTAAACAGTTTAGATGAAAACAAACGTTTACTCACTAAAAGCGATAGTATTTCATTTGAAAAAGATCGTCTTTTAATAGATGATTATATTAAAAATGGTAGCTGTGATTTTATTAATAAATACGCAAAGACTCTCAATGAACGTATAGAAAATTCTAAAATCATAATTTCTAGTTTAGAATCTGAAAATTTTGACTACAGTGGAAAAGATACTCTTAGATTTAAACCAGAAGCTACGTATAGATATTTCAAAAATGATGAAAGTATAAAGCGCTATTGGAGTAAACGTTTACGTTATAACATTTTATATACGCTCGTAGAAAATGATTCTGTATTAGATCAAATTCAAAGTGATTTCAAGACTCTTGAAAGTGATTTAAAACCTAAACTCATCCAGAAAGAATTATGCAAACTTGAAACGCTCCAAAACAGATTAGGAAGTATAGACAACTTTGTTAAAGAAGCTTTTCTAAATGCATATTTACAGTATCATGATCCTAATTCTTCTTTTTTCAATGCTTCGGAAAAAGAAATGTTTGAAAACTCGTTATCTAATGATCAATTATCTTTCGGAATAATAACATCAAAAAATGATGATGGTGATATTATAATTGTACATATCACACCTGGAAGTGCTGCTTTCAATAATGGAAATTTTGAAGTTAACGATGTTATAAAATCATTAAGCACAAAAACTGAAACTTTAGAAACCTATTGTGTTTCTAATCAAGATGTGATGTCTTTTTCAAGTGACAAAAACCATAACACAGTCACTTTTAAAATCAAAAAGCAAAACGGAACACTTCAAAGTATTGAGCTCACCAAAACGAAAACAAAAACAGAAGAAAATACGGTTTCTGGTTATATCATCGAGGATAAATCTAAGGTTGGTTATATTAACATCCCTAGTTTTTATTCAGATTTAGAATCTCCTAACGGACTAGGTTTAGCAAACGATGTCGCTAAAGAATTATACAAACTTCAAAAAGAAAACATTGAAGGTTTAATCCTTGATTTACGTTTTAATGGTGGTGGCTCTATGAAAGAAGCGACAGATCTTTCTGGTATGTTTATTAATAGAGGCCCATTATCTATTTTAAGATACTCAAATGGAGAAACCTACACGGTAAAAGATTTAAATAGAGGCGCATTATTCACAAAACCCATAGTTATTTTAGTAAATAATTATAGTGCATCAGCATCTGAGTTCTTTGCTGCATCCATGCAAGATTACAATAGAGCTGTCGTAATAGGATCTACAACCCATGGTAAAGCATCTGCTCAAGTGATTTTACCTTTAGATATGGATGGAACTTTAGGGTTCTCAAAAATAACAATAGAGAAATTTTATCGAGTGACAGGACAAAGTCATCAAGCAAAAGGCGTTGTTCCAGATATTATATTGCCAAATCTATATGATGGTTTTAATACTCAAGAAGAGTTTACACCATATGCTCTCAAAAATGATTCTATTACTGGTGTTAAAAACTACCCGAAGCTTAAACAACTTCCTATTGAGCAATTGAAAAAGCAAAATTCATCTCGTATTAGTAGTAATGCTACTTTTGATGCTGTTAAACAACTCAACCAATTGATTATAAAAAACTATTTTGAACTAGATACTCAATACTTATTGACGTTAGATAATGTCTATCGTGAAATGACAACCTATAGAAATCAATGGGAAAGAATAAACACACCTCTTAAAAATCACAACGCCGCTTTTAAAATTAAAAACACTGAATACACAAAAGAAGTTATGAGCTATAATGATGACAAGAAAACAATCAACCAAGCTATTTTAAAAGATATTAAAAACGATATTTATATTGAAGAAGCGCATGCTATTCTTCAAGATTTATTAAACCTAATTACTCTAAATTAAATATGAAAACATTGACCTTAAAACTAACATTAGCCTTTCTATTCATAGTGACTTCTATCACAGCTCAAAATTTTAAAAATGCTTCAGAGTATTTAGATTTTGTTGGTGAAGAGCAACAAGAAATCACAAAAAACATGTGGAAATATACTAAGGCTGTTGCACATAGTAGAAGTGATAGAAGTATTGATGGCAAACGAAAAAAACTACTTAAAACAATAGACCAAGCCATAGCAAAAATCACAAAAGCCAATGGTTTTGGAGATGATGACTATAAGAGTAAAGTTTTGAGACACATGACATTTAATAAAAATCTTTTGAATCAGGATTATGCAAAAATCATTGACATGAAAGAAGTTGCAGAACAGTCTTATGATGCTATGGAAGCTTACATTCTTGCTCAAGAGATGGCTGATCAAAAAATGGAAGAGTCTCAACAAGAATATGAAAAAAACTTCTATGCCTATGCAGCAAAACACAGCATTCAAATTATTGAAAGCGAATCTGATTTAGGTAAAAAAATGAAAATCTCTAACGAGGTTTTTGAACATTATCATGATATGTACCTCGTTTATTTTAAAGTGTATATTAATGAGATTTATCTTATGGAAGCCGTTGAAAAAAGTGACATCAGTGCTATCCAGCAAAATGCGAATGCACTTGCAGCTGCTGCAAAAGAAGGTTTAGAAATTTTAAAAACAAAAACAGCATATAAAAAGGATCAATCTATTATCAATGCGACAAAAAAAGCTTTTGAATTCTTTATTGAGGAAGGTGAGATTCAAATCCCAAAAATCACAGAATTTTTAATATTAAATGAAGATTTTGAAAAAATAAAAGCAAACATAGAACAAACTGCAGAACGAAAACGCACGAAAGAGCAAATTGATAACTATAACAAAAAGGTTAAAGAGATTAATAAAGGTGCTGACACGTATAATAAGGTCAATGCACAGCTCAATACAAAACGACAAGACGCAATCAATGGTTTAAATAATACTAATGCAAATTTCTTGTCTAAGCATATTCCAAAAGATTAGTTTTAATATATAATTGTTTCAATACTAGTCTTGAATTTTAAACTTTGAATCTATAATATTGCGAATCTATCATAATTTCGATAATTTTGAGTCTAATTAAAATTACATAAAACATAACAGCAATGGGAAGAGCTTTTGAATTTCGTAAAGCAAGGAAAATGAAACGATGGTCTGCAATGAGCAAAGCCTTTACTCGTATTGGTAAAGACATTGTTATGGCAGTAAAAGAAAATGGACCAGATCCTGATTCTAACTCTCGCTTACGTGCAGTAATTCAAAATGCTAAGTCCGTTAACATGCCTAAAGCAAATGTTGAGCGCGCTATTAAAAAAGCAAGTGAAAAAGGACAAGGCGATTATAAAGAAGTGGTTTTTGAAGGCTATGCTCCTCATGGCATCGCCGTTTTAGTAGAGACTGCAACCGATAATAACACCAGAACTGTAGCTAATGTACGTAGCTATTTTAGCAAATGTGATGGTAGCTTAGGCACTTCAGGCTCAGTTGTCTTTATGTTTGATCACACGTGCAATTTTAGAATTAATGCTGAAGGTCTAGATCCTGAAGAATTAGAACTAGAATTTATAGATTTTGGTGCCGAAGAAGTCTTTGCTGATGATGACGGAATTTTAATATACGCACCTTTTGAAAGCTTTGGAGCTATCCAAGCAGAATTAGAATCTAGAGAGATAGAAATACTATCTTCTGGCTTTGAACGTATTCCTCAGGTCACAAAAGCTGTAACTGCTGAAGAAGCTCTAGATATAGAAAAACTTCTCGAAAAATTAGAAGAAGATGATGATGTACAAGACGTGTATCATACCATGGAAGAATCTACTGATTAATAATTTTAAGAATTCTTAGCCTCAATCCACTTACTCATATATTTAGTACTCTGTAGCGTATGATGTTGTAATAGTTGTCCCGTAAAATTTTGTTGTCTATGTGCTTTTAAATCAGCAATTAAAACTAGTAATCGCTTCTTAAATTCGTTTTCAAAATGAGATTTAGAAAATTGTTGTTCTAAAATTTCAAAACCCAAACGTTGTTGTTGCCTCCAAATAGAAGTTTCCCCATATAATTTGACCGAATGCTGAATAAAATCGTTAGATGCATCACAAACAAAAGCTTGTTTCGCATCATCAACTATCCCTTCTACTCCAACCAACGTTGACACAAAAGGAGTTCCGTTTTGCATGGCATCAAAGAGTTTTCCTTTTAATCCTGCTCCAAAACGTATTGACGCTAAAAGCACTCTAGATTGTTGCATGACTTCATTGACATCTTCAGCAAATCCCTTAATCAAAAAGCCTTCTTTTTCATTATGCAACTGATTCACTTTTTGAGATGCATACGATCCGTAATTATGCAATTGCGCATTTGGTAATTGCGCTCTAATTCCTTTCCAAATAGTATCTTTCAAATAGAGTAACGCATTGTAATTAGGCTCATGGATAAAATTACCAATAGATATAAAATGCTGTCTTTCTTCAAAAGTTGGCAATTCTTCTTTTTTAGCTTCGGAAATTGGCTCAACAAGAAAAGGTAGATAGAACAATAAAGCGCTGTCTAATTTAAACATGTTTTGAAGTAGGTTCATTTCCGCAGAAGAAATAATCAAACTCAAATCACAACGATATATACTAGCGATTTCACGCTTGGTGGTGTCATTAAATAAGGCATCAGGAGTTACCTCAACATTGGCTTTAAATGCTTGCTGTCTGGCACGTCTTAAAAAATGTAAATCTTCTGTATCCAGTATTTTTAAAGCATCAGGACAATGCTCTGTAACACGCCAACCATACTGCTCTTCAGTCATAAATCGATCAAATAGAGTAATATCTGGATTGAGTTTTAAAATAAAATCATCAAAACTTGAATGGTTAAGCTCTATAGTTATTTTATCAACTCCTATTGATGCTAAATCAAATGCATTATCACTTTTAGCACAAGCACTTGCAAAAGTGATTTGATACTCTTGGGATTGAAAAAATGAAATTAATTGCATCATCCTGCTTCCTGCTGCAGAACTTTTTGGCTCTGGCCAGACAAAACCAATAATTAGTAGTTTTTTCTTCAAAAGATTATTACTCTGTTTTATTAAGTTGAGCTTGATATTTAGCTCTCACTTCTTTTCCCCATGCAACAACTGCCGCAATTTGATCATCTGTAAGATTAGCATCACCATGCGTATAAGTATAGGATTCTAAAGGCATTTTCTTCTCTTCAACCTCTTCAATCAATTCGTGCATTTTATGTTCTTTTCGCTTTACACTATAACTATCCCAAGCAGATAGATTAAAATGTTCTTTCCCTTCTTCTATATGATCTGCTAACCAATAATTCACAGGAGTAATTTTATTATACCATGGATATGTTGTCACATCACTATGACAATCATAACACGTATTTTCTAAAATACTTTTAACAACCCTTGATGGATTTGTTTCTGCAATAAAAGTATCTACTGTAGTACTATCTCCTTCATTTCTCTCTGGTCCAAAAAATTGCATGATGATTAATACAACTAATAATGCGACAAGAATTTTTTTTATAATTTTCATGTGTTTATGTTTATTGTTTAATAATAGTCACATGTTGTTCGCTGTTAATTATTTCCTTAAATAATAACTTTTTTAACATGCTCGTTTCATATCTTTAATTTCTGTAATGTAAGTGTTAAAAGTAAAAAAATCAATTTGACTACCGAAGAACTTTATAAAGAATTAAACTATGTGAATCACTCACGTGAAAAACGTTTGCATTATGCAAATTTAGTCATAGATAATCCAGATTTAATTCCGAAGTTATTAGAGATCTTATTCATGGTTGATGATAAAATTTCGTGTCGTGCAGCTTGGGTTTTCGAATTCATGTGTGGTGAAAAATTGGAAGCTAGTATTCCATATTTAGATCAGTTTACAGAGCATATGCATCGTGTGCATCTTGATCCAGCTGTAAGACCAGTAGCAAAAGTTTGTGAATATTTGATTAAAGCTTACTATTCAAAAGCGAATAATAAAATCAAAACGTCTTTACTTCAAAAGCATAAAGAAAAAATTGTAGAAGCTTGTTTTGATTGGATGATAAACGATGAAAAAATTGCACCAAAAGCGTATGCCATGAACACTTTATTTCTCCTTGGTAATGACGTAGACTGGATTCATACAGAATTGGCAATGATACTGGAGCGTGACTTCCAAATGCAAAGCTCTGGTTTTAAAGCAAGAGCTAGGCATATTTTGAAGAAAATTAATACGCAAAAATCATAGTTATAGACCCATAAATCAAGAATCAAATGTTATCTTTGCAGCTTCAAAAACACACAACAAATGTCAATATCATCTCTCAATGCCATCTCTCCTATTGATGGTCGTTATAGAAGTAAAGTTAGCAACCTTGCACCTTATTTTTCTGAAGAAGCACTTATAAAATATCGCGTTTTAGTTGAAATCGAGTATTTCATAGCGCTTTGTGAAGCAGACTTACCTCAACTTGCAGATATTGATACAAACGTATTTGAAGATTTGAGAGCTATTTACACCTCTTTTTCTTCGGAAGATGCACAAGCTATAAAAGACATTGAAGCCATTACAAATCATGATGTAAAAGCTGTTGAGTATTTTATTAAAGAGAAATTTGACAATCTTAACTTATCTAAATATAAAGAGTTTATCAATTTTGGATTAACGTCTCAAGATATTAACAATACTGCAATTCCTTTAAGCATTAAAGATGCTATGAATGATGTGTATGTTCCTGAATATTTTGAGGTTCTTGAAAAACTTAAATCACTAGCCGAAGACTGGAAAGACATCCCAATGCTAGCAAGAACACATGGTCAACCAGCCTCTCCAACACGTTTGGGTAAAGAAATTCAGGTGTTTGTAGTACGTTTGGAAGAACAATTTAATTTATTAAATGATGTACCTAGTGCTGCAAAATTTGGTGGTGCAACAGGTAATTTTAATGCACATAAAGTGGCCTATCCAAAAATGGATTGGAAAGCTTTTGGAAGCAAATTTGTTCAAGAAAAACTAGGTTTACAACATTCATTCCCAACGACTCAAATTGAACACTACGATCATATGGCTGCTTTATTTGATGCTTTAAAACGTATCAATACAATCCTTATCGATTTAGATCGCGATGTATGGACCTATGTGTCTATGGAATATTTTAAACAAAAAATTAAAAAAGGAGAAGTTGGAAGTAGCGCAATGCCTCATAAAGTAAATCCTATTGATTTTGAAAACTCTGAAGGTAATCTTGGTCTTGCAAATGCTATTTTTGAGCACTTATCTGCAAAGCTTCCTATTTCTAGGTTACAACGTGATTTGACAGATAGTACAGTGCTTAGAAACGTTGGTGTGCCTTTTGGACATACAATCATAGGTTTTAAGTCTATTTTGAAGGGATTAAATAAGTTATTACTTAACGAGCCTAAGTTTGCTCAAGACTTAGAAAACAATTGGGCTGTGGTTGCAGAAGCGATTCAAACTATCCTACGTCGTGAAGGATATCCTAATCCATATGAAGCTTTAAAAGGCCTAACGAGAACTAATGAAACAATCAATAAAAAATCTATTTCAGAATTTATTGATACCTTAGAGGTCTCAGAAGTTATAAAAACGGAATTAAAAGCTATAACCCCAAGTAACTATACAGGAATATAATAATACTACTACAAATGCCTACTAAAAACACATTAACACTTTTGTTTTCAGCACTTATCGTAGCTGGGTTTTTGGTGTTTGGCGTTTTAGATATATTAGATTATTTCATTGTAAAAGTGATCTTATTTTCGTCATTTACTTTTTTGGGTGGTTATCTTATTTTTATTGTGTTGAAAGATGCTGATGCTAATTAGTACCATTTCTCATTTAAAACAACCGAAATAAATCGTCCTTTTTCCTTTTCAATTTTATTCTGAATTATTTGCCATAAAAAAACCACCTCAAGTGGTCAGACCTGAAGTGGCTATTAACATTTAAATCAATATTAGCTACTGGTTTAAATTATTTGTGATAAGCTTTAGTTAAAAAATCCTGAAAACTTCTCCAATGTAGAGTTTTCAATATCAGACTCTTGTAATACTTTAGCCAATTGTGCTATTTTGTTGAAATTCATATCATCACCTAAGACTCTAATGACACCAAATCCTGTAGTGTTAGAATTTCCGAAGAGAATAAACTCATCTACATCATCTCCATCTCCAATACATTTGATAACGAATTTTCCATCGGTAGAATTTCCTCCACGCATTAATTCTTCGTACTTAGGATTTTTAAGAATAGTCTTTACTTTAGCATATTCAATATCCATTTGCTCTTTATTACTTTCATCTAAAACAAAAGCAATTAGGCTTAATTTCTCAATAGACTCATAAGCTTCCAATTGTTCTTCGGTAAGCGACTCTTCATCTATTTGCAGCATACTAACAGGCACATCTAATGATGTAAACCCTGGTGCTAATTCATTGTCAACGTAGAACGTTTGCAATGTTGAATCCTGGTTGCAACTTTGTAAAGTCACAACCAAAATTAACATAGTGATTATTGTTTTGATTGATGTATTCATATTAGTTCTTTTTACCTACTTTCTCTAAGTTCTTTCCTCCTGGCACATTCATAGTACTCGTGATTTTAGAAATTTCTCTTAAATCGATATCACCAGTAATTGATACGACTACAGTTTCAAACTCACGTTTTTCACCGTTAATTTCAATTCCTGAATCTTTAGTTAATTCTTTCAATCCAGTTACTAGCATGAATAACTCTTTTACATGGTTATCATCCTTACCTTCTTTTACATAGAACTTCACATTTTGATCACCATCCTTAAAACGCATCAATTCAGATAGGTTTGCTCTGTTTATATGGCTTTCAGCATCTGCTTTCATACTTTTAGAAATAGACGAATTACCTGTGCTTAAGATTTTAACACTTTCGATTTTCTTAGCCATTTCCATGAATTTCTGTGCATCTGGATCATCTAAATCAATGTCTATGCTTGCAATCATGCTAAACATTTTTGAATTGATTACTCCTGAGCTTACATCTTTCATGTCTTCATACTTGTCAAACATACTTTGACCAAATGAGACTGAAGTTGTCAATGCTATTGCGAATATTAATATTAATTTTTTCATAATTTCTAGTTTTAGTTTTTACTTGTTTTGTTTTTTCTTTTTTGATTTAAAAATCTTGTTTGTTGTTTCTGAAAATTCAGTAACATGTTCGAATTTGTCTACACCTTGCGATAATTTATTAGACATTAATCCAAAAGCGGCCATATTACTTTCGCCTTGGTCAAATTTTGAACCTACCAGATCTAAAACTTCTACAGCTTGATTATAAGCTATTAGTTCTTCATCAGTAAGACTACCTAATGTCTTTTTGTCATTACCAAATTGGGTGGTAAAAATCCCTAACGAGAGTACTAATAACGCTGCGACAGAAATCCATTGATAGATGTTACTCTTTTTGGTTTTTAATGGAACGTCCTTTGTATATAAATCCTCTTGCTTTGTTGTGTTAAAGTATTGAAACATGGCTTTGTAAGACTCCAAATGTGGTGCCACCTCATCTTGAGAAAAATACGCTTTGAGCTCCTGCTCTTCTTTAATGGTTGTCTCACCATTGTCGTACTTTTCCAGTAACTGTTCTATATTAATTAATACCATAACGATGTGTCTTTGTTAATTTTTCTCTTATTGTTTTTCTAGCTCTTGATAAAGCGACTCTTATTGCTGTAGGATTCATATCTACTACTTTTGCAATCTCATCAAAGTCATATTCCTCTATATCTCTAAGCTGTAATATTATTTTTTGTTGTTCTGGTAATTCTTCAATCATTTTTGAAACCCAATCCACACTATCTTTTGCTTCAACTTGTTTTTGCAAAGACGTGTTATTGTCTTGGTAATTACTATGAACGATTTTCAAATTCTGTGCTTGTTTTGATTTTAATCTATCCAAACAAAAATTCTTTGTCATTGTCATCGCAAAAGCTTCAATATTCCTATACTCTTTTATTTTTTGTCTTTTATCCCACAATTTCATTAAAATCTCTTGCGTTGCATCTTCTGCTTCTTCACGAGAAACTAGAAGTCTTTTTGCTAATCGAAAGACTTTATCCTTAAAAGGCAATACCAATTTTGTAAAATCAGTTTGTGTCATTTGTGGTTTGTTAGTTAAAAAACGAATGATTAATTCCGCTTCTTATTATTACGACGAGTATGTTTCAGTTTTGTTACAGGATATTTTTTAATTTACAATAATGTAAGTAAATTGTAAGTTTACTAGACTATATGACTAGTATAAGTTGAAAAAGAAAATTAATCTAAAATTTCAGAATAAAGCAGATTACGCTATGGTCTCTTTTATCTTCGGAAATTTTAAAACACAAAAACTACAGATGAGACTATTAAAAGTTAGTTTACTATTTATGCTCACATTATCACTAACAAGTTGTTTTGATGATAGAGACGATAATGCTATTGCTGCCAGTGAGATAAATGATTTTGTATGGAAAGGCATGAATGCTGTATATCTTTATAAAGATGACATTCCAGATTTGGCAAATGACCGTTTTACTACTAATGAACAGTATGGCACCTATCTCAATGGTTTTTCTGATCCACAAGATTTATTTAATTCATTAATATTTCAACCAGAAACGGTAGATCGTTTTAGTAGACTATTAACAAATTACATTGAATTTGAGCAATTATTAGCAGGAACCTCAAAAAGCAACGGACTAGAATTTAACCTCTACCTAGAACCAGGAAGTGATACCGAAGTTTTTGGAGTTATTAGATTAGTTCTCAATAATAGTGTTGCCAGTAGTTTAGGATTACAACGCGGTCAAGTTTTTGATGCCGTAGACGGTACGCAATTAAATGTCAATAATTTAAATGACTTATTAGGTCAAGACACGTATACTTTAAATTTTGGAACCTATAATGATAATGCTACAGACACAGTAGATGATGACACCATTACATCAACGACAAACAGTCAAGCATTAACAAAAGAAACCTTTACAGAGAACCCTGTTCATCTAACATCTGTAATTGATGTTGATGGAGAAAATGTTGGATATATAGTATACAATGGTTTTAATAGAAACTTTGACTCACAACTTAATGCCGCTTTTGCGCAACTACAAGCTAGCAATGTGCAACATTTAGTATTAGATTTAAGATACAATCCTGGAGGATCAGTACTCACTGCGTCTTATTTAGGAAGTATGATTACAGGACAATTTACAGGAGACATCTATTCTAAATTGGTTTATAATAGTGGGCTACAAGAGCTTAACAGTAATTTCAACTTTGTCAATAACTTTGATGGTAATACAGTTAATAGTCTTAATCTAAATAAGATTTATGTATTAACGACAAGTCGTTCTGCATCTGCAAGTGAATTGGTTATTAATAGTTTAAGCGCTTATATTGATGTCGTTCAAATTGGAGATTTCACTACTGGAAAAACACAAGCTTCGATAACCATTTATGATTCTCCAGATTTCTCTTCAAGTGAGATAAATCCAAATCACACCTATGCAATGCAACCATTAGTTGCTAACTCAATTAATGTAAATGATGTTGCAGTTCCTGGTAGTGGTTTAGCACCAAATATCACATTACTTGAGTCACCAAGAAATTTTGGAATCTTAGGTGATATCAACGAGCCACTTTTAGCTGCAGCAATTGCAGACATTCAAGGTTTAGGACGTTTTAGTCAGCAACAAATAGATTTTAGAGCAATTAAAACTGATCTTAATATTAAACCTCTTGAGGAAGGCATGTATATAGAAACTGATAGTTTTATTCTTAACCGATTAGAATTGAAATAACCAAATAGATTCATCATAAAAAAAGCCACTCAAATGAGTGGCTTTTTTTATGATTAAAATTCAAATAATCATAGGGATAAGCTTAGTTAAAGTAAATTCCACCTGGAATAATATTTACTGTTGTAGTCTCTTCTAATGTATTTGAAGATAAATTATAACTTGATAATGCCCCATTACTTGTAAAATCTCCTGCATCAACACCATACAGTACTGAGTTATTTACTGTCATTCCGTAGAAACTTAAACCAGTAATTTCGGCAGTTGCTGGCAATGTCGTCGCACTAGAAGCCATTTTAAAAACGCTTCCAGATGCATAGTAGTATAATGAACCTCCATCAAACGCTAAATGATTTGGATGCTCTGTTGCTCCAAAATCAATAGACGTTATACTGTTATCACTCGTATTTATCTTAGATAATTTCCCACCAGTTTCATCACCTGTCCAAGCTGGCTTACCTCCTGCTAATACCCATAAATTTCCTGAGTTATCTAATTGCATAGAATTTGGAACATCACCAACAGTAATTGTTGAAGACACCATATCTAAAGTTGCATCAACAACAGAAATCAAGTTGTTCTGTCCAAAACCACCTTGATGAGCTACGTATAAGGTATTATTACTAGCTACGATTTCTTCAGGACCTTCTTCAACAGAAATTGTTTGAGCAGTTAATGTATTAGATGATAAATCTATCACAGCTAAATAATCATCTGTAGCGACAGAACCATCACCCCAATTAGTAACATACCCTTTTCCATTTGCGAAAGCAATAAATCTAGGGTTATTTAATCCTGTGTTAATAGTTGCTACAGATTCAAACGTGTAACGATCTACAACTTCAATAGAATTAGACACATTCAATACGATATATGCTAAATCACCTGTAAACCCAATACTTTGAGCTGTATCTCCTAACGGGTTAGAATTTACAGTGCTATAAATATTATTCTCAACCGTTTGTAAATCAAAAGACACAAACGATACAGATGCGTTTCCTTGCCCAAAATTCCCCTCATGAGAAATTAAAATCCCATCTTCATAATCACCTAATGGTAATGGAGATGAATTTACATCATCGTCAGTACTACAAGACGTAAATACAAATGTGATTGATAATAACAATAGAGCAAGCTTTTTTGTGTTCATAATTTTAAAATTTAAGTGTTAAATTGATAGTGAAATTTCTATTTGGCATTGGTCGCAATGCTACGTTTTCGTAATACGTATTATATATATTATTTATTCTGAAATTGGCTTCATACAACAATTCACCTGTTGTATTAAAGCTATAGGCTAACCCAAAATTACCAACATCAAAACCATCAAGTGTATTACCAATGATCTCAACTTCGCCATTATATACGTGTTGGTAAAAAGCGGTAAAGGCTTTATAATTATATGCTAAAGACACATTTGCTTTATGCAAAGGCACATAAAATAAACGTTGGTTTTTTTCTACGTCTTCGGTTTCTGTATAAGAGTAACCACTCACGAGGTTTAATGTATGTGAATTGAACGTTTTCTTGATGCCTATTTCGGCTTCTATTCCGTAATGTTTGGCGTTAGCAATATTTACAGGATTCCAATACCCAGAAAAATTGTTTGGTCGCCATTGAATTAAATCTGATGTTTCTATATAATAGGTGTTCAATTTTAAAGTCGCCGTTTTATAAGCAAACTCATGACCTAAATCTATTTGATAAGATTCTTCTGGTTTCAAATCTAAATTACCACCAGGATTCCAGTATAAATCATTAAAGGTTGGAACTCTAAAGTTTTTAGAAGCGTTAAATTTAATCGCATACCATTTAAAAAACTGATAACTCGCATCTCCTGAAAACACTATAGGACTTTCAAAATCTGAAATAACATCCTGTCTTATATTCAAATTGTATTGCAACTTTTCTGTTGGTTTATGATTTAAAATGGCAGTTACAGAAAAAGCATTTCGGTTTGGATTATCAAAGCTATTTCCTTTTGCTTTTATGTGACTAAAATCTGTGATAACACTTACCATTAATCGTTTTGAAAAATCGCGTTTATAATGGTGTTTTACTAAAAATGTATTCACTATACCTTCAGAAAAATTGTCTAAATCTTTATTCTCGAAATATTTAAACTGCTCTTGTAAATGAACTGCTTTGAATGTTGATGTGTATGAATTTCCAATATGCGTCCAATCTAGCATACTGCGATAATCTTGGGTTTCGTATTTACTGTTTGAAGGCGCTAACAATGTTGCTGAAAATTCGCGATCACTTCTAAAGTTTTGATGGTATAGCTTAAGCACATCTTTTTTAGACAGCACATAACCCAAATTAAAATTTAAGTCTAGATTACTGAATGCACCATTCTCATTCTTTCTATCTGTTCCTAAAAAGCGATAGTCATTATCAGAATTCACATATGCAACACCAAGATTCGCTGACCATTTTTCATTTCCGAAGGAACCATTATAATTCGCGTTTTTGGTATCAAAGCTTCCAAAACCTAATTGCACTCGATTATCAAAGTGTTTTTTAAAGTCAAAATCGTTGGCCAGATGAATTGTACCACCAATCGCTCCACTTCCGTATTGTACGCTTCCTCCACCACTTCTAATACTTATATTATCGTAATTAGCTGAAGAAATGGTATTAAAATCTACTTGACCATTGAGTTGGGAGTTAATGTTAATCCCATTCCAAATGACTGCTGTTTGTGAAGCATTAGTTCCTCTAAAAGATGCAGAGGACACCATACCATAACCGTTTTCTTTAAAATAAATATTAGAATTAAATCGTAGCACATCTGTCAAAGAGGTTTTATTTTTACGCAATAAAGAATCGCTCAAAACAGTTAATTTATAACCTTTGGCGTAACGCTTTAATTTAACATCACTCAATACAATGGCGTCTAACTTTTGAATAGAATCCAACGTTGTCTGTGACCAAGCCATACTGCTAAAAAGCAATAAAAAATAAAATAGAATTATCTGTTTCATACCTCAAAGACCTTTCTCCCGAAAGTCATTTTTGATTAAGAAATCTGGCAGGTCTCCTGACTTGCGTCTTGTTATTTGTCTTCCCAGAATAAATCCCAGTGACTTGAAGGTAATAACAAGCTTTATAGCTTACAGTTGCGGGAACAGTTCTGGATTTGATATTAATAATCTCACCAGATTCCCTTTTAATCTATTTGACAAATCAAATAGAACCAAAATTCGATGCAAAATTAAACATTTTGTTTAATGTTTCATTCAAAACTTTAAATAATATTACTTTTGAAGAAAATAATTTCATTTGAAACATCTACTATTACTCTTAATTATATGCTTTACGCTTTCTTGTAAAGAAGACAAGGGCCTATCTAGAATGCTACCTCCAATAGACACTGAAGACTCAAATGGATTAACAGATATTGATACTAATCTCACAACACTTAAATACGCAGAAGGTTTTTCAGCGATAACCATAGGAAACCACAAACTTCTTACTATAAAAAGCCCTTGGCCTAAGAGTGAAAAAGAATTTAAATATGTTTTAATTTCTGCGGAAGAAGCTGCTAAAACAACTTTTTCTAAAGATCAATATGATGGGATTATCATCACACCTATTAAAAAATTAGTGGCTACCTCAACCACTCATATTCCAGCGCTAGAGCTGCTAGGTGTTGAAGAAACCTTGATTGGATTTCCAGGAACAAATTATGTGTCTTCTAAAAAAACAAGAACACGAATAGACAATGGTAGTGTTAGAGAATTAGGAAAAAATGAAGGCATCAATACAGAAGTCTTGCTAGAGTTACGTCCAGATTTAGTGGTTGCTTTTGGAGTTGATGGCACTAATAAAAGCATGGAAACGATTCAAAAAGCTAATATCCCTGTCATTTACAATGGAGATTGGGTAGAAAAATCACCTTTGGCAAAAGCAGAGTGGATTAAGTTTTTTGGAATACTTTATAATAAAGAAAAAGAAGCCGATTCTATTTTTAACCAAATAGAAACCAGTTATCTAGAAGCAAAAAAAATCGCTTCAAAAGCGAATTCAAAACCAACAGTATTATGTGGAGCGATGTACAAAGATGTTTGGTATTTACCAAATGGAACAAGTGCAGAAGCTCAATTTTTAAATGATGCCAATGCCAATTACTTATGGAGCGATACTAAAGACAAAGGCAGTATAGCATTGAGTTTTGAAGCTGTTTTTGATAAAGCTAAAACAACAGATTTGTGGTTAAGTCCATCCTATTACTCAAGCTATGAAGCTTTAGAAAAATCTAATTCTCATTATAAGGAGTTTAGTGCATTTCAAGATAAAAACATCTATACATTTGCTAATACCACAGGAGCATCAGGAGGCGTTACTTATTATGAATTGGGAATGACTCGACCAGATTTAGTACTCAAGGATATGATAAAAATTTGTCACCCTGAGTTGTTGCAAGATTATGAAACGACCTTTTTTAAACCTTTACAATAATTGAAATCTAAACATCAATATTCTTTTATCATCTTAACACTACTTCTATTGTTATGCTTTGTTATGAATATTAGTTTAGGCTCTGTGAGTATTCCATTTTCCGAAGTCATTAAAAGTGTTTTTGGACATTCAGATAATGAATCTTGGCAATACATCATTCAAGATTACAGATTACCAAAAGCCTTCACAGCAATTCTAGTTGGATCTGGTTTAGGAATTTCAGGATTATTAATGCAAACTTTATTTCGCAACCCGTTGGCAGGACCTTTTGTTTTAGGTATTAGCTCTGGAGCTAGTTTAGGCGTAGCCTTAGTTATTTTAGGCTCTGGTTTATTTGGAGGTGTTTTTGCAAGTTTACTCATTTCAAAATGGAGTATTGTGATTGCTGCAAGTGTAGGTAGTTTCTTAGTATTATTAGCAGTGCTACTGGTATCTTCAAAAGTGAGAGACACGATGGCCATATTAATCATTGGATTGATGTTTGGAAGTATTACAGCAGCAATAGTGAGTGTGCTTTCCTATTTTAGTTCTGCAGAACAATTGCAACAATACATATTTTGGGGATTTGGTAGTTTAGGTAATCTCTCATGGAATGAGCTTTTTATTTTCTTCGGAATTTATCTCATCGGCATCGTATTAGCCATCTTTTCTATTAAAGCATTAAACACGTTTTTACTAGGAGAAAACTATGCAAAAAGCTTAGGATTGGATGTCAAAACAAGTAGATTCATTATTATAATCGCCACAAGCTTATTAGCAGGAACCATAACTGCTTTTGCAGGACCTATTGCTTTTATTGGATTAGCAATTCCGCATATGACACGACAAATTTTTAACACTTCTAATCATAAAATATTATTACCTGCTGTGTTTTTATTTGGTGCCATTGTGATGTTGATTTGCGATAGTATTGCACAGTTACCATCAAGTGATTACACATTACCAATTAATGCAATTACCTCTTTGATTGGTGCTCCTGTAGTGGTTTGGTTATTAGTGAGACAACGTAAAATGGTATTTTAAAAATATAAGATGAACGATTTAAAACTAAAGACCATTATTTTAGAATGCACAAAAGTTTTTTTGCTATTCTTAATAGTAGCTACAAATCTATCATGTAAAAACCATGAAACTTCTACTGAACTTGAAAAACATTTTACAGATACTCAGATTAAGGATTTGAATAACATCAATGATTTTTTTATTTCTGATTTTTTAAAAAGTGATAAAACCAATTATAAAGAGGCTTTTATAAAGTTCATTGATTCTTTAAAATGGAAAGGGCAATTTTCGAAAAATGATGAACTCCTTTTTAAAAAACAATTGACATTATATAGTTCTATATCTCAATCAACGTTTGACGAAATTTGGGAAGTAAAAACTGTTCAAGTTGAACAATTTAAAGGAGAGAAATATATAACGTCAAAGTATCAAGGAAAATTTATGTCTTTTTTAAACGATGTAAAAAGTGAAAATACGTTTCTCGAGCAGTCTTATGATAATTTAGAAAAAATAGGATCATATCAAGCTTCATTTATTGATGGTTATTTTTATTATAATCGCGATTCATTTGACTATAATAATTTTCATAACCAAATTACACTTTCCATCGTTTATATGACAGCACTTGATGATAATGAAAGAGATTTGGATAGAAAAACAAGGAATGAAAAATTCAGAAATGAAAATAAATTTCTAATGGATGAGTAAAGATTCAAAACATACCATCCTAAAAACGAAACACCTTTCTATTGGTTACAAAACCAAGAAAGCAACATCAGTAATCACTGAGAACATCAATCTGGAACTTAAAGAAGGTGAACTCATTGGTCTTGTTGGCGCTAATGGTATAGGGAAATCTACACTTTTAAGAACCCTAAGTGCTATTCAACAACCTTTAGGTGGTCATATTGAGATAAACGATCTTCCATTAGAAGATCATACTGCTTTAGACTTAGCAAAAACAATGAGCTTAGTATTAACGGAACAGCTCATGTCTAAAAATTTGTCTGTTTTTGAGTTAATTGCCTTAGGACGACAGCCTTATACGAATTGGGTTGGTAATTTATCTGAGGAAGATATTTCTGAAGTACATATAGCTATCGAACATACCAACCTCATAGATTTAAAAGATCGCAAATGCTTTGAATTGAGTGATGGCCAACTTCAAAAAGTAATGATTGCTCGTGCGCTTGCACAAGACACCAATTTGATTATTCTAGATGAACCAACAACCCATCTAGATATGTATCATAAAGCTTACATTTTGAAACTCCTTCAAAAATTAGCAAAAGAGACGAACAAGACAATTTTGTTTTCTTCTCATGAGATTGATTTAGCTATTCAATTATGCGATACTATGATTGTAATGACTGCTGATAAGGTGGTATCAGATTCTCCTTGCCATTTAATAGAACAAGGTGTTTTTGAAACCTTATTCCCAAAAGACTTAATTGGTTTTGACAAAAAGACTGGGAGTTTTAGAGTGAAAAATGACAATTAATGTCGTAAATCTTATTATTTTAAACTACATTTAGGTGATTGAAAATCAGATTTTTAAAAACATTTCAATCCCCACTTTTTAATAACTCGTTTTTCATCTTAACAAATTCTACAAAACCATTAGAGATGAAATTACTTAAAGCACCTTGTATTGCTATACTATTATTACTCGTTTTTGCTTGTAAAGACAAAACTCCAGAACCTAATCCAGCATTAGCATCACTCGATTTAAAAAGAGGCGATATTTTACTTTGTGGGAACCCACAATTTGGAGATGTTAGTTTTGCTTTAGATTGTCAATACGATGTTCGAGAAGCTTTCGATTTGGCTATTTCTCTACTCCACTCTTTTGAATATGCTGAAGCCGAAAAAGCATTTGTAAAAGTGATTGATGCAGATCCAGAATGCGCTATGGCATATTGGGGAGTTGCTATGAGTATATATCATGAGCTATGGGCTCCACCAGGTCCAAAAGAATTAAAAAAAGGAGCAGTTCTTCTTGAAATAGCAGAATCTTTACCAAAATCTGAACGTGCAGAATTATACTTAGATGCCTTGAAAACATTCTACTCAGATTGGGAAATTAAAGATCATAAAACAAGAGAACTGTTGTATGAGAAAAAAATGGAGCGCATCTACATTACTGAAAAAGATGATACTGAAGCAGGAATATTTTATGCTTTAGCCATCACTTCGGCAGCAGATCCAAATGACAAAACATATTCTAGCCAGAAGAAAGCTGGCGCCATTTTACAAAAACTGTTCAAAGAACAACCTAATCATCCTGGAATTGCTCATTATGTAATTCATACTTATGATTACCCAGAAATTGCAAAAAATGCTTTAGCTACAGCTAGAAGCTATGCTAAAATTGCTCCAGCTTCTGCTCATGCACAACACATGCCATCACATATTTTTACACGATTAGGACTTTGGCAAGAATCTGTTGACACCAATATAAATTCAGCTTCGTCTGCAGTTTGTTATGCAGAAAGTGTAAATCCTGATGCTAGTTGGGCTCAAGAAATTCATGCTGTAGATTATTTGGTATACGCATATTTACAAATGGGTAATAATCTAAAAGCTCAAGAGTATTTGGATGAAATGAAAGATGTATCTGCTGTATTCCCTAAACAACATTTTGCGACCTCATACGCTCTAGTTGCTATGCCAATAAGAATGGCTTTAGAAAACAAACAATGGGAAGACGCTTCAAACCTACAATTACCATCCATAGATTTCACTTGGGAAACGCTGCATTGGGAAACTGCTATGTTGCATTTTGGTAAAGCCCTAGGATATGCACATACCGATAATATTGCTTCTGCAGAAAACGAATTAAACTCACTTAAAACATTATATAAAACCTTGGTTGATGCTAACGAATCGTATAAATCTGATCAAGTAAACATTCAAGTTCATGCCAGTGAAGCATGGATTGAGTTAGCAAAAGGCAACAATGACAAAGCACTAACACTTATGAAAAAGGCTGTATTTTTAGAAGGTCAAACGTCTAAACACGCAGTAACTCCTGGAGAAGTATTACCTGCAGATGAACTTCTTGGAGATATGTTACTCGCTTTAAATAAACCTGAAGAGGCTTTAGAAGCCTATGAAATAAACTTAAAAGGGCATCCAAATAGATTTAATGGCATTTATGGAGCTGCTGTAGCTGCTAAAAAAACTGGAGATACAGAAAAAGCGACTTTATATTTTAAACAATTGATTGAATTAGCGAAACATTCTAATAGTAATAGGCCTGAATTACTAGAAGCAGAAACGTATACTAAACAAGCTATCTAATTTATAATTATAGATTATGAAATCTAAGACTAACATATCTTTAATAGTTCTCATTGCCGCTATAGTGGCATATTTCACTTTTAATAAACCTCTAAAAGCGACACAAGATCCAGTTCCTAAATTGGCAATGAATTTTGTAAAATGTACATCTCCAAAATATCTATTAGAAGATGTAGATACTACAAAACAGATTTCCCCTCTTTTTAGTAATCTAGGGAATCTTCATTTTTCTATTAGCACAAAAAACGAAAGAGCTCAAGCATTTTTTGATCAAGGTTTAAAATTATCATACGCCTTTAATCATGCTGAAGCACATCGTTCTTTTATGGAAGCGTCTCGATTAGATCCTAATTCGGCAATGACATATTGGGGACAAGCTTTTACTCTAGGACCGAACATAAACGATCCTCTTCCACCAGAAGAACGGAAAATCAAAATTAATACAGCAATTGCAAAAGCAAGACAATTAGCATCAACATCTAGTCTTAAAGAACAAGCACTCATAGCCGCATTATCTGCTAGATATAGTGAAGATTTAACACAAGATATTACTGAGTTGAATATGGCTTATATGCATACTATGGCTAAAACATTGAAAAAATTTCCAGAGGATGCAAACATTCAAATTTTATATGCAGCATCTGTGATGAACACTGTACCATGGAACTACTGGGACATAGATGGGAATCCTTCACCAAATATTAAAGAAGCAAAAATTGCACTTGAGAAAGCCATGTTGCTTGAACCAGAAAACCCTGGTGGACATCATTATTATATTCATATGGTCGAACTGCCTTATCCAGATATGGGAGTTGAAAGTGCCGATAAATTAGCATCTCTAATGCCAGGTGCTGGTCATATTGTTCACATGCCATCACACATATACATTAGAGTTGGACGATATAAAGATGCCGTTATTACAAATCAAAAAGCCATTTTAGCAGACGAAGATTATATCTCTCAATGTTTTGCTCAAGGCTTATATCCTCTTGGTTATTATCCTCATAATATTCATTTTTTATGGTCTTCAGCGAGTTTATTAGGTACTAGTGATATTGCTATTGACGCTGCTAAAAAAACAGCAGAAAAAGTACCAGTTGGAGAATTTTTAGAAATGCCTTTTTTACAAGATTTTGCATCAACACCACTTTTAGCGTATACTCGATTTGGTAAATGGAATGAAATTTTAACCATACCAGCTCCAAATTCAGAAATTAAACATCTTAGCCTAATGCGTCATTACGCAAGAGGAATCGCTTTTATTAGAAAAGGCAATATCAATGAAGCTCAAGAAGAATTAGATGCCATCAAAACCCTTAAAGAGGATCCAGAATTAGAAACGTTAATAGCTACAGCAAATAATGCTTCAATACATACAGCTAATATCGCATTCGAGGTTGTTTCTGGAGAGCTACAAGCTTTAAAAGGAAATATTCCAGAAGCCATAGAGCATCTCAAAAAGGCGGTGGTACTTGAAGATGGATTAACATATACTGAACCCGCAGCTTGGCATATACCAACGAGACAAAACCTAGGAGCTGTTCTTATAAAAGCAGAAAAATATGAAGCTGCCGAAAAAACATATAAAGAAGACTTAGACACCCTAAGACAAAATGGATGGTCTTTAATGGGACTCTATAAAAGCCTTATGGCTCAAGGAAAAAATGCAGAAGCAGAAGCTATTAAAAAAGAGTTTGATAACGCTTGGAAAGATGCAGATATAAAAATTGACAATTCAGTATTGTAAATTCTTAAAATCATTACTATGTCATTGATAAAAAACAATAAACTTACAGTTATACTTACCATAGGCTTATTATTTGTGGTTTTTTATTATCTGTATGCCTATGTATCTCCAATAAAAACGTTACCTATTTACAATCCTTCTAATTTTAATCCGGAGCTCGTAGATAAAAGCCTTCAAAACAAAAGTAATAATCATAGGGTTGCAAATTTTAGTCTCATCAATCAAAACGGACAAATTATAACACAGGACAACTACAAGGATAAAATTTATGTAACCGATTTTTTCTTTACGCGTTGCGGTAGCATTTGCCCAATAATGACAGATAACATGACCAAGATTCAAGAGGAGTTTATAGATAATGAAGACATTATGTTCTTGTCACTATCTGTCACTCCAGAAATTGATAGTGTTTCTGTCCTTAAAACATATGCAGCAAACAAAGGGGTTATTGACGGGAAATGGAATGTCACTACAGGAAACAAAAAGCATATATACAATTTAGCTCGTCAAAGTTATTTTGCTGTTGTAGAACAAGGTGATGGCGGATTGCAAGATTTTATTCACACACCAAACTTCATATTGATTGATAAAGACAAACAAATTCGAGGTATTTATGATGGTACAAATGATGATGACATCAAACGTATTATTGAGGATATCTATGTTTTAGAAAACTAGTATATATCTTTTATTTACAATCCTGAAATTTTCAACAAATCAGTTATCTTTGAATAAATTTCTATTCTCTTTATGAACGATAATCTCATACTCATTTTAGCCATCCTAGTTTCTGCAGTCATTGGCGCCTATTTAGGTATGCTTTTTATTAAACTGAAAAGTAAAAGTGAACAGAGTACTCTAGAAGAACGTCAAAACCAGATGTCCTATACTATTGAAGATTTAAAACAAAACGTATCAAAAATTGAATCTGAACGTGAAGAAATAAGACGCGAAAAAGAATTCTTAAATACAGAATTAACAAAAAAAAATACCGAATATGAGAACCTTCAGCAGCAAAATTTAAAGCGTGATGAAGAGTTAGAAGAGCGACAAGAACAGTTGCGAAAAGATTTTGAATTACTAGCAACCAAAATTCTAGATGAAAAATCTGAAAAGTTCACCCTTCAGAATAAAGAAAATATCAAGAATATTTTAAACCCGTTGCAAGAAAAAATCCAATTATTTGAAAAGAAAGTTGACGATACTCAAAAAGAAAGTATATCAATGCACTCTTCTTTAAAAGAGCAGTTATTAGGTTTAAAAGACCTCAATCAACAAATGACTAAAGAAGCCACTAATTTAACTAGAGCCTTAAAAGGTGATAGTAAAATGCAAGGTAATTGGGGAGAACTAGTTTTAGAACGTGTACTTGAAAAATCTGGCTTAGAAAAAGATAGAGAATATTATGTACAACAAAGTTTCACATTACCTGATGGTTCTCGTGTACTTCCTGATGTCGTCTTACATCTTCCTGATAGCAAGAAGATGATTATTGACAGTAAAGTATCACTAACAGATTATGAACGCTATGTGAATGCTGAAGATGATGATCGTGAGATGTATTTAAAAGCTCATATTAATTCTATAAGAAAGCATGTTGATCAATTATCTGAAAAAAAATATGAAGATTTATATGATATAGAATCTCCAGATTTTGTTTTGATGTTTATTCCTATTGAACCTGCTTTTGCTGTTGCAATTAATCAAGATAATTCAATATACAATAAAGCGTTTGAAAAGAATATTGTCATTGTTACACCTTCAACATTATTAGCAACCCTTCGTACAATTGATACGATGTGGAATAACGAAAAGCAACAACGAAATGCTATAGAAATTGCCAGACAAGCTGGAGCGCTATATGACAAATTTGAAGGTTTGGTAAAAGATTTAACTGGTGTTGGTAAAAAAATTGATGCTGCTAAAAGTGACTATTCATCTGCTATGAATAAATTAGTAGAAGGAAAAGGAAATTTAGTTACAAGTGTTCAAAAACTTAAAACATTAGGAGCTAAAGCAAAAAAAGCACTACCTGAAGCTATTATAAAGCGTGCAGAAGGCGACGAATAAACAAGAATATGACATACAAAACAATAGATTCTTCGAGGATTAGCATTTCAGAATTAATGCAACCATCTCACTCCAATTTTGGAGGTAAAATTCATGGTGGTTACATTTTAAACCTCATGGATCAAATTGCGTTTGCATGTGCATCTAAACATTCAAAAACATACTGCGTCACAGCATCTGTTGATACTGTTGATTTTTTGAAACCTATTGAAATTGGTGAACTCGTCACTATGAAAGCTTCTATTAATTATGTTGGCAGAACCTCAATGGTTGTTGGGATTCGTGTAGAAGCAGAAAATATTAGAACTGGAGACATCAAACATTGCAACTCCTCTTATTTTACAATGGTTGCTAAAGATGATAATGGAAATTCTACGGAGGTACCTGGATTAATAGTTAATGATAAAACAGAAGTCAAACGCTTTTTAAAGTCCATTAAACGAATTGACACCAAACGCTCTAGACAAATAGAATTTGATAGTGCTGATTTTTCGCATATAGATTACCTAGATGACTTAAGTAAATATCGTGTAAAAATTGAACTTCCTGATAATTAGAAGTGAACTCTTATCACCGCATTAGGTGTAATACCTAATGAACTCTGCATCGTTTCATTTATACTATCATCATTAATTCTGTAGAAATTATTAATTTGATTATGCTTGTTTAATAGATTCCAAACTGAAAGCCCTAAATCTGCTCTCGTTTGTCCCCAAAGCGCTATGTTATATACTGCGGAAACATCAACTCTCATGTAATCTTGTAATTTACTAGAATTAGTTGCCTCAAAATTAATAGCATCATCAACAATTTCATTACCAATAACTGGTTGCGTTATTGGCCGTCCAGAATGCCAATTCAATCCTCCAGATAGTTTCAAGTTTTCTAAAGTATAATTAGCTCCCAAAGTGATAGCATGTGTGATGTCAAAATTGTTAGGCATGGTTTGTTCTGGCAAAGCATTAAAAGTGTAATCACTCTTCAAATATGAGTAACTCAGCCACGTTGTAAAATCTTTAATCTGTTTTCTTAGAATGAAATCTACACCATGCGCCTTATAATTACCGTTGGTTTTTATGAACTCATATTGATTTTGAAACCCTTGACTTTGAGTCGTTATACCATTCACATATTTATAGTACGCATCTGCACTTACAAGCCATCCTTTTTTACTATAACTTAATCCTGCAGATATTTGTTTACTGCGAATAACAGGGACATCTGCATCATTAGACAATTGCCAACGTCGCTTTTCTATACCTAAAAAATCATTTTGAAAATTGATAACCTGAGATGTACTTTGATGTTTGAACTCTCCTAAGACCTCAAAAGAGAAATTATTAAGAAACTGGTAAGTAAATGATAATCTAGGCTCAAGAATATGCTTTTCAAACTTATCTAAATAGTTATAGCGCAAACCAACATTTATACTCGTTGTCTTATCTAAAGAACTATAATTTAATTGAGAGAAGAGTCCATGGGTTCTTAAAACTTCAGAAATCAAAGATCTAAAACGCGGATTATCAACATCATCTAAATTTCTAATTTGGGTCTCTACAAAATGATAACCGTTTAAAAACTGTAAACGTTCATTCAACTTATAATTAACTAGAAACTTTAAACTTGTTTCAGACACCGCATTTTCTTGTTGAAATCGCTGTTGGTCTAATAAATTAGCATTAATAGCTTTTAACTCATAATCGGTTTCATAGGCTTCAAAAGTGGTTTGCCAAGCATCATTCCATACTCTTTTATAATGTAAAGCGCCAGCCATACTATTTTGACTTAAACTACTTTGACGAGATCTTTCTTGACCATCTATCATTGAATTTTCGTTGAACCGCAATTCGTTATTAGCCGTTAAAAAATTGACTTGTAGTTGATCCTTATCTGAAATATTATAAATCCAACGAAAAGAGGTATCATAGAAATCAAATTCTTGATCAGAGTTTAGGATATCATTTGCGTTAGTCTCAACCTCTGTACCTTGGGAGATTCTTTCGAAAAAATTGGTATAAGTTGGTGTTTCTGTAAAATCACTAATTGATTTTCGAGCTGCAAATTGTAGTGATGATTTTTCACTTAAAGGAATATCTGCAAAACCATTGGCATCAATAAAATTAAGGCCTAAGCTACCTTTAAATGTCTCATTAATTTTAGAGCTAGTTTCCATTGAAATAGTTCCAGAAACACCATCTGTAAGTGCTGGATCTGTTCCGTTTTTTAGGACGCTAACATGCTGTGTTATTTGTGGATTAAACATAGAAATTAAGCCAAAGAAATGACCAGATTGATACATTTTTATTCCGTCCCAAAGTATTAAGTTTTGATCATGAGTACCGCCTCTAATGTTAATATCTGAAACGGTTTCATTAATACTTTGAATCCCAGGAAATGCTTGCACAGCTTGTAAAACATCAGTATCAATTAATCCTGGAAGAATATCAAATTGGTTGAAATCAATTTCATAAGATCCATTATTTAATTTATTGATTCCTTTTACGATGTATTGAGATAATACGACTTGAGATAGCTGCTGCAAATTAAACGCTTCATCTTTTATACCTACTAAAATAAAAGTACCATCTAAATCTTTAAATGAAAATTTAGTATTAATTTCAAGATAAGATAACACTTCATTTAAAGTTAAGCTTATAGAAGGTGGAATAATAGAAATACCTTCAAGACTATCTTCGGCATAATTGAATTGTACTTCATATTGGGTTTGTATAGATATAAGAACGTCTGTTAATGGCAGCTGTTGTTGAACCTCTTGAGCACATACTTCAAAAGAAAAGATATAAAATAAGAAAGATAAAAAATATACTTTATTTTTTATTCCCATAAATCACTACGTCATTTGAAGCATTAATTTCATAAGTCAAATCCATAGGCTGTGTAATAGAGATAAGGGCATTTTCAATGTTATCATGCATAAAACCTCCTGTAAACAAACGTTCTGCATCAACATCTTCTACAATTATCTTAATATCATATTGACGTTCTATTTCAGCTAAAACAGTTTTATAAGGTAATGCTTGAAATGTACTTTTATTAGATGTCCAATTTGGTTTTAAAATTGTGGTATTATCTTGAGTAAACGTGCTGTTTAAGATTCTAAAAGTTTCTCCAGCTACAAGTTTTTTAGTATGTGCTCCTGATGTTACGCTAACGACACCTTCAAAACATTGCACTTCAAAATAGTCATCACGTTGCTTTACATTAAACTCTGTACCAACAACAGTAACTGTTCCTTGTGATGTAATCACATCAAACGTTTTACCTTTAGCTACTTTAAAATAAGCTTCTCCACTTAAGTTCAAACTTCTTTTTTTACTCCAATTTTTCTCGCTAAATTTTATTTCTGAATCTGCATTTAATGTCACTTGAGATGCATCTGGAAGCTCAATAGTTGTTTTTTGACTGGCTAAAGTTTGAACTTGCGTTAAGTTGTTATAAAACATAGTAAAATAAACGCCTAAAGCAATCACCAAGATACTTGCAACTCTAAGCATAGGCTTAAACCAATCTAATTGTCTTGTCGTTTTATTTTGGGCTTCATAAGCCGACTTAAAATTATTGAAAGACTCAGGTGCAGAAAAATTGGAAGCTTTAAATTGCTCAGCACCATTAACTATCGCTTGATATAATGCAAAATCTTCACCTTGCTCGAATATTTCTTTTTCGGCAGGCGTTAACTCATCATTTAACCATTTTTTGATTTGTTCTTCTTTATTCATAAATCAATGTTCTACTTATATATAACAACTCAGCTTTTAAAACTCCTGATTATTTTATTTTAAAACCTTCTAACTCTTTTTTCAAAATAGCAAATGCACTATAAATACGGTATTCAACTACTTTTTTTGTGACACCTAAAAATTCGGCTATTTCTGCATGACTTTTTCCTTCCACTTTATTCAACAAAAAAGCAACACGATGTTCGTCTTTCAAACTTTCTAATACCTTTTTATAATTTTGAAAGAACTGTTCTTGCTCTAAAATAAATTCGGGTGTTTCATTAGTATGTGATTTAGGAGCTATCTTTTGATGATTAAGTACAACTTTATTATGCTTAATATCATTCAATACCATATTACTTGCCACTGTAAATAAAAATGACTTTGCTTTACTTATGGTTACTTTTTTACAGTTATCCCAAAGCTTAATAAACGCATCTTGCACTCTATCTTTAGGGTTAAACTGTTCACCATATTTATAATATAAGAAATTATGAATATCCTTTGAATACGTATTATATACGTGCTCAAAAACTTTGGCTTCGCATACATTTTCGTTTAGATCTTTTAACAAGCTGCAGGTTTTAGATTCTAAAGATAAAGAAATATTAATTTATTTTTCAGGAGTTTTAAAAGTTGAGTTGTTATATATTAAACAGCATTAGAAATATACAAATGCAAAATCATGAAAACAACAATTAAAACAAGTCTAATTTTACTTTTATCGTCAGTTATGATGTTGACTTCTTGCAGATCAGAAGAGACTGAGTTTATTAACACACCTACTGAAGACGTTGTCCAAATCAACTCTGTAGTCGCTGATTTAATTCAACGCACTACAACCAATGATGGATCAAATGATAATATTTTAGATTTTGCCAATTGCTTTAATATAAAACTGCCTATAGCAGTCACTGCGAATTCAATACCAGTCAATATAAACAACACCAATGATTATTATTTAATAGAATCCATTTTTGATGAAGATTTTGATGACGTTGATGCTGTTGATCTTAATTTCCCTATCACCATAGTGAATTCAGATTTTTCAGAAGTAACAATCAATGATATGAGCGAATTGACAGCGAGAGCTAATATTTGTAATGGTGAGAATGTTAGCGACAATGATATAGAGTGTATTGATTTTATATATCCATTTTCTGCTTCAAAATTCAATATCAATAACGAATTACTGTCTTCGGAAACGTTTACTAACGATCATGATTTATATAATTTCATTGAAGATATTACCGAAGATGACATAACCAGTATAAATTTTCCTATATCAGTTTTAACATCAAACGGTACATCTTTACAAATCACTTCACTTACAGAGCTTGAAACAACTATAGAAAATCAACAAAATGCTTGTGATGAAGATGATGATTATGATTATGACGACGATGATTGTGATGATTGTACTCAAGAATTACTGGAGAGTTTCTTAACAGATTGTCAAAATTGGTATGTAGATAAAACAAGGCAGGACAATTTTAATTATGACAGCATATATGATGGTTATGAATTTAATTTTTCTACAGATGGCACAGTAACTGTCTTTTGGAATTCAACATCAGCAAGTGGAACGTGGATCACTGCAGGTACTGCAAATAACATTTCAGTATTAATAGATATCCCAGGACTACCCTATTGTAATAACAATTGGAGTCTCCAAGAAATTAATAATAGTAGCATCACAAAAATTGATTTAAGAGTTGGTACCGAAGATCGATTACGATATAGAAACACTTGCAATTAACAGACAATGTACAATGAAAAAGAAGAATTAAGGGTTATTAATTAATTTGTTAGTCCTTGTCCTAAATTGCACTTTAAATGAACTGCTTTGACCATAAAAGTTGAAGCAGTTTATTACCAAAACAAAAAACATGCGTAAAAGAATTATCGTTTTTATTGTTTTCATAATACTAGTCATAGTTGGCTATAATTATATCTATCAAACCCATAGAGATATAGAAAATGAAATTGCACAATATAAGATAACCTCTAATAAGATTGCTTTAGAGTTTATAGAAAACGCAACAGAGACTGAAACTAAATACCTGAATACAACTATAGAGGTTATTGGAATGGTTTCTGAAAAAGACAGCAACACAATCACACTTGACGACAAAGTGTTTTGTCAATTTGAGACATCTTTCAAAAACACTATAGTTTTTGATTCTAAAATAAAAATCAAAGGTCGAGTCATTGGTTATGATGACTTATTAGAGCAAGTTAAATTAGACCAGTGCACAATAATTGAATAATTAATTACTAATAAAAAAAATATTATGAAAACAAATTACATTTTTAAAACAGTTCTTACATTTTTATTTACAGCTTTCTTAGGTCAGCAAGTAAATGCACAAGAGTTTAAATTATTGGTGGTTGATCCAGTAGCAGATACTGTAACTATCAAAAATTTTGGGTCAACAACAGAAAACGTTGGATCATATAGATTCTGTTCTCTTTTTGGCTATCGTACATTAAATACTCAAACAACAGTTGTTAGTGGATCATTAAATCTTGCTCCTGGAGGAGAAGTGACGGTATCTATATCAGGAAACTGGCTAAATGACTCTGCTGCAGATTTAGGTCTATATCTACCAACAGGAAACTTTGGAACTGCAGCGAACATGGTGGATTTTACACAATGGGGAAGCGGAGGAAATGGACGTGAAAGTGTAGCGGTTTCTAAAGGTATTTGGACTGCTGGAACTTTTATAAATGTTGCACCTCCTTATGAATTTAATGGAACTGTTACAGACTTTGGAGTAGGTTTCTGGGACACACTTTTAAGTGTTAACGATTTAGATACAGCTTCAAGTTTCAACGTATATCCTAACCCAACAAATTCTATTTTGAATATTGAATTAAACGGTAGTCAGTCTAATTTAACTTTCGAAGTTTTTGATACTCTTGGTAAACAAATAGTAATTGAAACATTAGACAATGGTAATTTATCTCAAATTGATGTTACTTCTTGGAATAGCGGTTTATACCTCATCAAAATTTCAAATGGTGATAAAACAGAAACGAAACGCTTTATTAAGCAATAAGTAAAACACAAAAGCCAAATACTCTATGATGCGTATTTGGCTTTTATTTTTAAAACATCACATCCATTTAATATTTTAATTTATTATCTATGAAAAATATATTCATACTAATATTCCTATGTCCCTTTTTAATCATAGCTCAAGACGATTTACTGGATGAAATAGACATAGAAACAACTGATAATCAATTCTCAACAGCTGCATTTAAAGGATTAAAGATTGTTAATTTTGAATCTACAAAACTAGTTGCAAAACAAGAGCTCACGTTGATTGTGTCACATAGATTTGGAAGTGTTGAAAACGGATTTGATAGTTTTTTTGGCCTTGATGATGCCGTTACAAGATTGAATTTTGTTTATGGTATTTCTGATGGTTTTAATATTGGGTTGTCGCGTAGTTCTTTTCAAAAGATCTATCAAACATCATTTAAGTATCGGTTGTTTAGACAACAAGACAATGGGTTTCCCTTTACTATTGTAGGGTTTAATTCTGTATTGATTAATACAGCTCTTGAAAAAGATAATTTACCAAAAATTGAGTTTAAAAATCGGTTAGGTTACACAACGCAACTTCTAATATCCCGTAAAGTCAATGCAAACTTTTCTTATGAGTTAGCACCAACCTTTTTTCATGATAATTATGTGCAACAAAACAACCAAGATAATTCTCAATTCGCAATTGGCTTAGGGGCAAGACATAAGCTAACAAAACGCTTATCAATAAATGCAGATTATGGTTGGCATTTAAATAGAGCAAAAAACTCTCCATTTAAAAACCCATTATCCATTGGTATAGATTTAGAGACTGGTGGTCACGTTTTTCAAATGCATTTCTCAAATGCACAAGCCATGATTACTAATGGTTTTTTAGGTCAAGCCACAGGTGATTGGAGTGACGGCAACATTTATTTTGGATTTAACTTAAGTCGTGCATTTTAAATATAAAGATTATGAAACGAGCATGTCAAAAGCATTATCACTCAAGGGAATGATTAATAGCGAACTGCATGTGACAGTTAAAAACAATAAACACAAACACATGAAAACTAAACATATACCTTATCTCATATTTATAATTCTAGCATTTAATTGCAGTAATGTAAGTGAAGAAGATTTAATTGACTCGACGCCAATCCCAACAACAGTTACTTATCAAGACGATGTAAAATCTATTATAGACAATAACTGTATTTCTTGTCACAGTGATCCTCCAATAAACGGAGCTCCAATATCTCTTGTTACTTTTGAGAACGTCAAAAATGCTATTGAAAACAACGGATTAATATCTCGTATTTCATCAAATGACTTATCATTTCTAATGCCTTTTGGCGGACCACGACTTCCACAAAATACAATTGATATCATCACACAATGGGAAACTGATGGTTTACTAGAAGACTAATTCAAAACACTTTTAACTATGAAGAATTTATTGTTTTTACTCGTTTTAGCCTGTATGAGCACGTCTGCTCAAAACAAATATATAACCAAAACTGGAACTATTAATTTTGAAGCTTCAGTTCCTTCTTTTGAAGAAGTAGCCGCTAAGAACAACTCAGTAACCGCTATTTTTAATACAGAAAATGGTGAGATTGCTGCTTTAGCATTAGTTAAAGGCTTTCGTTTTAAAAATGCACTAATGGAGGAGCATTTTAATGAGAACTATGCGGAGTCTGATCAATTTCCGAAGGCAACCTTTAAAGGCAAAATAGAAAACTTCGATTTAAAAAATATGAAGTCTTCATATGTTATTAATGGACAACTTTCATTTCATGGAAAGACAGAAACCTTAAAAAATATTTCTATTTCTATTTCTACTGAAAAAAGCATGATAAAAATAAACGGAACCTTTTCTGCAAAAGCCTCTGACTATGATATTGAGATCCCAAAGATTGTGAGTAATAAAATTTCCGAAGATATAAAAGTGTCTTTTCAATTTGAACTTCAAAGAAAGTAAAAAAGCCACCTTTTATTAAGATGGCTTATGTATACGTATTTGATTGTTTTTCTTATTGCTTAATAAACCGTTTAGTTTGCGTCACGTCATCGCTAGATACACGAACAATATAAACTCCTGTATTCCATTTACTAACGTCTACAGATACCGTTTGGATACCACCTAACTCTTGCTCTAATACTTTTTTACCTAACAAATCAAACACTCTAAGTGTTGCGTTCTCTATACTGCTAGGAATATTAACATTGAGATTCAATGATGCTGGATTAGGTGAAATATTGAATTTGGTAATATCATCAAAACTCTCAGTACTTAATAAGGTGTCCCAAAATGCAACACCTCTATCATTTGCTCCTCCAATAAACTCATAAGGAGCAGTGACGTTTACGAAAGTACCAGCAGTCCAAATACCTTTAGAAACCGCTACACTTTCACGTCCATTTCCTCCACTTCCCCATTGTGTAAAATCGATCATACTTGCAGGAGTTCCAAAGTTACCTGTTGGTAGGTATAAACCCATATCTGCGGCGTCATCAACAGCACTTGCTCCAGAAAGAGCAACGGTTACCTCAACTTCTGCATTTGGCATCAAATTAAGAAACCCGTTAATTAGTGTCATATTACTCAATGTGCCGTATTTGAATTTTGAACACAATCTATAACTTGAAATATCAATAGCTGAAGAACCAAAATTTTTAATTTTCAAACGTTCTGTAGAAGGATCTACTTCGGTAATTCTTAATTGGGCATTAGCGTTTTGGATAGAAAATCCAAAACAAAAAATAATTATAAGGCTATAAAAAGTGTATTTTTTTCTCATAATATCCTGGTTAATAAGGTTAAGTCCCTTACAATTTAGTGATTTTTTTAATTGCATTGTAATAATTAACACAAATTAAAAAACCATCAATATGTAATTGATGGTTTTAAAAATAGTTTTATTTTCTTCTTATTGCTTTACAAAACGCTTTGTAAGAGTTTCATTATTTGTAGATATTCTAACAAGATATACACCAGAATTCCATCTTGAGACATCAATTGATGATGATAAGTTATGTAATCTTTTTGAGTATACTTTTTTACCTAACACATCATATACCACAATAATTGCATTATCTAAATTTTGAGATAAATTAATATTTAATTTTGATGTTGCTGGATTTGGAGAAATTTCAAATTTGTTTTGAGTTTCAATCTCTAGTGTACTTAATGTTGTAGATGCTGTAATGTTATCTAAATTTATTGTTGATATAACCGTATCTGCATTAGTCCATGTAGGTGCATTGCTACTCAAGATTCTCATGGTATTAACAGCAGATAAAGCATCACTTATTGACACAGAAGTAGACCCACTAATTGAAGTGAAATCTGATGCAGAAATTGGCATTGTTACAGATTGCCATCCAGAACCTGCTACAACATTAATAGCATTAGTTGTGCAAATACGTTTTCCGTTAGGCCCTTGAAATGCAATTCTTAAGTTTAAATCATTTGTCAAAACTCTAACATCAAACTTAATCGCAACAACACCTTCACTTACAAAGTTTGAAGACCATTGTGCGCCAGCACTAAATATAACCATTTTGCTTCCTGCTCCACCTGTTGCTGGAGGCGTTGAAGTATATGTTAAGTAATTATCATCTACGCCATCTGGTCCATCTGTAGCTACATTAGCAGGTGGTGAAACTGCTGTACTTGGACTTCCAATAATCCAATTTTGCGTTGTTCCATCTTCAAAATCATCTACTTGATTCGCAGACACTTGTGACCACGAAAATGCAGAGATTAACAACAATGATAAAAAAAGTAATTTTGTTTTCATAGTCTTTATTTTCTATTGAACTCTAGTATTACTCTATAAAGACTAACAAAAATGATTCCAATGTAGCAATTTTCAAATTTTTAGCTAATTTAGTAATTAAAGACAGTAGTATTAAAAGATTTAAAAAAAACCTATTTGGATTCAAAAAAGAAAGGCTACAAACATTGTTTGTAGCCTTTCTTTTAACTTTGATAAATTATCTTATTGCTTCACAAAACGTTTCGTTAAAACAGAATTTTCTGAAGAAATTTTAATAATGTATAAACCGCTATTCCAACTAGAAATATCAAATAAAGTTGTTATAGAATTCACTTTTCTATTTAAAATCTTTTTACCTAAAACGTCATATATTTCAATAACTGAATTGTTATTAAACGCTGACAATTCTAATGTGAAATTATTTTTGGCAGGATTAGGAGCAATTTTAAAGTCATTAATTTCTACAGTGTCTTCACTTAGTGTTAAGCCTTGCATTGTAATACCTCTGTTCGCAGTTCCATGCCATACTAATGGATCATTATCAAATCGCGCTAAAGCCCATACTAAATCAATAGTTGTAGCAGTAGCTGAAAACACATAATCATTTGGGTTACCAGTATCATTTGGTCTTGTAGAAATCACTGTTCTCACACTACTTGGCGCATCTAATGTATTTGATACTGTAGTCCAATCACGTTCTCCTTCTCTATCTTCTGTTGGTGTTATTCCAGTTGCATCTTGACCTTCTGGTTGACCTTCAAATCCATAAAATCTATCAGTGACAGATGTCCCATCAAATATAACAACATCTCCTCCAGAGGTCATACTTTGAACTCCAAATCCTACACCAAACCATCTCAAATCTGGTCCAGACATTGTTAATGTAGTTGTCGTTGCATTAACATCTATTTGTACTGAATATATTATGCCTGAATTATTGGTGAAATTCATCATACCTGTTGAGTAGGTTTGACAAAAAGCCATGTTAAAGCAAAGAACACCAATTATGGCTAAAGTAATTTTTTTCATAGTAACTATTTTTTATTGATAAGATCTATTATCGATTCGTTATTGGTCATAGCAGCATAATTTTTTGCTGAATTCCCTCTTTTGTCTTTGAAATTCACATCTGCTTTAGCGTCTATGAGCAATTTAATTATTTTTTCATTTCTAAAAATGATAGCATAATGGAGTGGTGTTGTTCCGTTTGCATCTGCGCTATTTGGGTTTGCATTTAACTCGAGTAGACGTTTAACAATTATTGGTCTATTCTTGTAAACAGCTGCCATTAATGGTGTACCATAATCACTATTCCCATCAATATCTTTTACTTTAGATGCTAAAAACAAAGCAACTTCTGTGCTTCCTTTATAGCATGCAAGTGTTAATGGAACATAACCATTTTTATTGACAACATTTATAGTGTCTGCATTAATAGTCATTAACCCTTTAACATCTTCTATTGTACCAGATCTTGCGACATCATAAATATCTTTTTGCGCAAAAGAAATTAATGATGACACTAAACAAGTAACTAAACAGAATTGTTTGATATTCAAAATAATAGCTTATAAATAATGATTTGCGAAATTAGTAAATTAAAAAGTTTGCAACAAGTCGTTTATCGAATAAATAGGTTATTTACTGAGATACATCTTACGTCTAGAGTATAAATTATAAAACTCATCATCTTTTAAACTATCAATAAACAAGATACTTTCTCCTGTACTTTTCATTTCTGGTCCTAATTGTTTATTCACATTAGGGAATTTATTAAACGAAAACACTGGCTGTTTAATCGCATAACCTTCTAAATGTGGTTTGAAATCAAAATCGGTTACTTTCTTTTCGCCTAACATCACTTTAGTCGCATAATTCACATAAGGTTCTCCATAAGCTTTTGCAATAAAAGGAACTGTACGCGATGCTCTTGGGTTTGCTTCAATAATATATACCATGTCATCTTTTATGGCAAATTGGATATTAATTAAACCAACAGTATTCAATTCTAAAGCGATCTTCTTAGTATGGTCTTTAATTTGCTGCATCACAAACTCTCCTAAATTAAAAGGAGGTAATGTCGCGTTACTATCACCAGAGTGAATTCCACAAGGTTCAATATGCTCCATAATACCTATGATGTACACA